>JAGGAA010000003.1 GCA_017889675.1 Bacillota bacterium
CTCTTAGTCGTTCAATCCAAGTTATACTTTTTATCCAGCAGGGCTGGTAGGCAATAAACTGGCAATAGTCGGCAAATCATCGAGGCTTTTTAAACCGAAACATTGCAAGAATTCATTAGTAGTACCATATAAAATCGGGCGACCTACTGCTTCTTTGCGTCCCATTTCCTTAATCAATAGACGATCAAGCAAGGTTGCAATTACTCTGTCGGCATTAACGCCACGAATGCTTTCAATCTCCTGTCTGGTTACAGGTTGCTTAAAGGCCACAATGGCCAGTGTTTCCAAAGCAGCTGTCGACAACCGGTTGTCTTGTATATCAGCCAATTTACTAACAATGGGAAACAACAGCGGTTTAGTGCATAGTTGATACCCACCAGCTACCTCAACAATTGTTAGTCCCCGTTTTTCATCAGCCATTGAGCTTATCATATCGTTAATCAGCGTCTGGACATGATCATTATGAATGTCGAGTATCCCGGCAATTCTTTCTGGTAAAAGCGGTTGCCCGCTAGCAAACAACAGAGCCTCAATGGCTCCACACAAATGCCGGTTAAACATACTCTCCTGTCACTCCTTTAACATAAGGCTAATAGGTGCAAACGGCTTATCCTGGGAAATTACTATCTGTTTTAATCTGATTAGTTCCAGTAGCGCTAAAAAGGCAGCAATAAATTCCGAGCGGGAGCCTGTCCGGATAATAGTCCTGCTAAAATCCAGACTCCCATTGTTATTTCTTAAGAGGGTAATAATATCGTACATTTTATCTTTAACACTAATTTGTTCAGGGGTAATAACGGCAAATTCTGGAATAGAACTTTCCCATAGTGCGGCAAACGCCTTCAGCAGATCGTCAAGACAAAGTCCTTCTGGCAGCGGGAACTGCTTGGCAAATTCCTGAGGAAAGCGGGTAACAAAATGCTCCCGCTCCTGGCTTAATGTATTGAGCATCAAGGAAATTTCTTTGAATTTACGGTATTCAAGCAATCGTTCTACTAGTTCTTGACGGGGATCAATACCTTCTTCTATCTCTTCCAAAACAACTGGCCGCGGCAATAACATACGTGATTTTATTTGTAGCAGAGTAGCTGCCATAACTAAAAATTCGCTGGCCACATCCATGTTAAACTGTTCCATAGTCGTAAGATAATCCAAGTATTGCTCAGTTATTGCGGCTATAGGAATATTATAAATATCAACCTGATTTTTTTCTATCAGATGCATCAAGAGGGCTAAGGGCCCCTCAAAGGCTTCTAGTTTAATAGTATAACCGGCGCTAGACATAAATTAGCCCAAATTCATAACTGACCGGACTTCTTCCATGGTTACTGCTGCTATTTTGCGGGCGCGTTCGGCACCATAGGCTAGTATTTCTTTTATCTTGTCAGGTTTTCCAGCTAGTTCTTTACGACGGCCGTGAACATCGGCAAGCGTAGTGATCATTTTTTGGGCTAGCCGTTTTTTGCAGTCTACACAGCCAATGCCCGCGTTGCGACAATATCCGGCAATCTCACTATGTTCTGGACTGAAAATTTTATGAAACGTATAGACTGTACAAATATCCGGATCACCAGGATCGGTTTTCTTGACACGTTGTGGATCGGTAATCATGAGTCTTACCCGGGCCTGTAGCTCATCCGGTTCAGCGGCATAAGGAATTTCGTTGCCATAGGACTTGCTCATCTTGCGTCCATCAATACCTGGCAGCAGCGGACTTAAGATCGCCTGAGGTTCAGGGAATATAGGCTTGTACAAATGAGCGAAACGGCGAATAATCTCTCTTGTTAGTTCAAGGTGCGGTATTTGATCTTCAGCTACTGGCACAGCCGCAGCTTTATAGAGGATGATATCGGCAGTCATTAGCTCAGGATAGCCTAGAAATCCGTATGTATTGATTTCTTTACCCATTTCACCTAATTGCTGTAATTTATCTTTATAAGTGGGAACCCGTTCTAGCCAGGATAAGGGAGTCATCATCGATAATAACAAATGCAATTCGGCATGCTCTTTTACATGTGACTGAATAAAGATAATGTTTTTTTCTGGATCAAGACCAGCACTTAACCAGTCAAGGGCCATATTTTCAATACGTTCAGGCAGTTTGCTGGTATCTTCATAGGAAGACGTAAGCGCATGCCAGTCGACTATCGCATATACGCAATCATATTCTTCTTGCATTTTAATCCAATTGGCAAGCACCTGATAGTTCCCCATATGAAAGTTTCCTGACGGCTGCATACCACTAAAAATACGTTTTTTAGTCAAGTGTATCTCCTCCTATTACAAAATTGTCATAACTATTGCATTAATTACATAAGCCAAGCCTCTTTCCAGTGGATAAGTAATCATGCCAATAAAGCCGATATAGACAAGCCCCATTAATATAAATGGCCCATACTGTTCCAATTGATCAAAGATACGTCCCTGTTGACCTGGAAGTATGCTTGCCAGTACTTTGGCGCCGTCTAACGGTGGAATCGGCACTAAATTAAAAATAGCCAAGATGATGTTATAAGTATAGGTCATCCACAACACCTTAACCCAGCCTCCACTCAAAAGCTGCATTTTAGCCAAAATGCCAATAAGAAAAGCGGTTAAAAGCGCAAGTACCATATTTGACACCGGACCAGCTAAGGAAACAACTAACATATCTTGGCGATAATTCTTAAAGTAGCTGGGGTTGATGGGTACCGGCTTAGCCCAGCCAAATTTGAACAGCCATAACATTATCAACCCGATCGGATCAAGGTGTGCGACTGGATTTAGCGTTAACCGCCCCATAAGCCTTGGTGTCGGATCACCTAAAATCACAGCAGCCCTCGCATGCGCGTATTCGTGTACAGTCAGTGCAATTAATAGCGCCGGAATCCGAAATATCATATCGGCATCAAAACCAAACAATAGACAGCCTCCTTATTACCTTCGCTTAACGTACTACTAAATTATACTAAAAAAGCAGTAAAAAGCAAAATGAAATAGCCGATTATTTCTATACTAAAATCAGTAATAACTGTTCAGACTAAGTCTATGTGGCACAATTGCTGACTTTTATCCGAAAATGAAGGAGGTATTTACTTTTATGCGGCTATCATTTCCCGTAAAAATCAGTATAATTTCGGTACTGTTCATGCTCATATTGCTAACAGGCTGTGGTTTTTTATCTGGATTACTGTCTGAACCTGCTCCTAAACCTGAAATAGGTCCGGCAGGCAAACCAGCAGAGTCAAAAGCAAACCCACCTTTTATGGAACGTTTTTTTTCAGCACCTGCAGAATTGTATGACCTAGAAGCAACAGCTGGGGTTGTGTTCGAAGGAATTAACAAAGAAAACTGGTCACAGGCTCAGGCAGGCCTTACTAATCTACAGACTTTGTGGCAGCAGGTCAAAGCCGCAGTCGGCGATAAAAAAGGGGTAAAAGAAGGCGATGCAGCCATTGAAAAATTAACAGCAGCCATCAATGCTAAAAAGGTAACCGACTCTTACGAAAGTCTAATTAAGTTTATGGGAAGCGTAAGTGATATTGGCAAATCATACAAACTATCCCCTATTGCCGATATTATTGCCGTCAGCAATGGGATTCGCAATGTCAGCTTCTTTGTCGAGGATAAGAATTGGGGGAAAGCTGCCGCCAAGGTAAAAGAATTACAGGGAACCTGGGAAAAAGTAAAGCCAAGTATGGAACAAGTCGGCATTTTGGGTGAAATCACCAGAACGCATGCAACAGTAAATCAAATGAAAGACGCCATAACTGCTGAAAACAATGGGGCATTCCAAGAACAACAGGCTACTATCAATGAAAGCATGGCACGCATACGTGAATTTTTCAGAGGTAAATAAACAAACGGCAACTTAAATGCCGCCCGTAGTGGGCGGCATTAAGTTATTTTTTTGTATTACTGTTACCCTCTTTGGTATCTTCATCTTCTTGTACACCGGCAGTGTTAAGTCGATCCTTATCTTGCGGTTTGAGCACTGCGGGCCGCAAGATCTTGTTTGGTATGGGGAGACGAAATAATACATCTTTCATCGCATTAAAATTGAAAGGCAGAGCCGGCCATAAGTAAGGAATATTAAAGGATTTTGTTGTTAGCATTAATAGAAATACTGCAAATAACCCTCCAAGTAAGCCTGGCAGTTTAAACAGCATGACTAAAGTAATAATGATAACCCGAAAGAGTCGTATTGCCATAGCAAATTCCATACTGGGAGTAGCAAAAGCACCGACTGCAGCTACTGCAGTATAAAAAATAGTCTCATTGCCAAATAGCCCAACCTTGGTGGCAATATCGCCCAGCATGAAGGCCCCAATAAAACCGAGAGCAGTAGACTGCGCCGTTGGAACATGCACTGTTGCCATTCTGACTAACTCAACGCCAAATTCTGCTAATAGAAATTGGATACCAATAGGTATAATCCCTGACTCCTGTGGACCAAGGAACGCAAGCGACTCAGGTAATAATTGACGATTCAATACTAGTGCTAACCATAAAGGCGGCAGAATTAAAGATAGTAACACACCAGCCAACCTAATGAGTCGCAGATAGGAGCCAATAACCACATTCTGATGAAATTCTTCGACGTGTTGTACATGATGCCACAGTGTTGTTGGCAAAATCATGATATTAGGTGAAGTATCCACAATTATGCATACATGACCTTCTAGCAAGTGGACTGCTGCTACATCAGGACGTTCCGTGTACCGTACTTTAGGTAAAGGATTCCACTTATTGCCGCCGACAATGTATTCTTCAATAGCCTTTTCTGCCATAGGTACGCCATCAATATTGATATTGTTAATCCTGTCTTTAACGGTAGTAACTAACTCTGTATTGGTGATATCTTTAATGTAGCAAACAGCAATGTCGCATTGAGACCGTGTACCAACCTTAACTATTTCAAATCTCAAATTAGGATCGCGTAACCGCCTGCGGATTAATGCAGTGTTAAATACGATGGTTTCGACAAAAGAATCACGCGAGCCTCTTGTAACTTTTTCAATGTTAGATTCGGCAGGTGCACGGGCGGGATAAGCGCGGGCATCTATTACAATCACTTGTTCGGCACCATCCACAAAAAAGAGCATCTCGCCTGATAAAAGACTAGTTATTGCATCATTCATATTTGCTACTAATTTGGTTTGTGAATGGGTTGCTCGTGAATAAAATAATTTGTCCAGCGTATTAATTGTCAATTCTTCCTGGTTATAGGCAGTCAATTCTTCCAGTACATTTGATAACACAACATCATTAGTCATACCATTTATCGAAAAAGAAGCCGCACGTTTCCGCCCTGCTTTGTATTCACGAAAAACTATATCAAATGTTTCGCCAACCCCAAGTTTGTCTTTTATATAATTTATATTGCTGTCAATTTCTTTGGCAATTGTTTTTTCCTCAGCCATGACTAATGTCACTCCGTTTCAGTATCTCTTCAATTGCTCTCCGGGTGATGGGAGCACCCCGACTAAGATCGTCATGTTTATCCATTTTCCCGATGTCGCCAACACCGATAATAACCGGTATTTCAACATCATTAAGCACATCCACAGTATCACCAGTAATCACCGGTTGGCAGATACAATCCTTTTTGGTTTTTATCTCGCCTTTCTTATCAACTGAAAGATCAATTACATGACCTTGGCAGTCAATACAGGCATCAGCATGGACTCCATCAATCCCAGTAGTATTAGAAGCTACGGCTACTGCTCCAAGGACTTCAATGTCAGGATGATTGGCAACATACTCAAGCGCCTGTTCTCCTTCGGCTTTTTCGCTGTGACCTTTATCATCAAACATAACTAACACCGGATCATAGGGGACGGTTTTCAAAAGCTCTACGATTTTTTTGCCACTGATGGGGGTTGGATTACCTGCTGAAGCTGAAATGCAGCGTAATCCCAAAGAGGACCCTATTGTTTCAACGGCTTGTTGAGCAACCTTGTCTCCATCAGTAACAAGAATAACCCGGATCTTTTTATTAATTTCAGTTACCTTGTCCAATTCAACACCTCATTGCTGTTGATTATTTTCTTCACCTAATAAATTGCTGATTTTATTAGCGATTTTTTCACTTTCACTGATTACTTGTTTGAGACTTTGCAGGCTTGCTTCTAACTCATTGGATAGTTCATACTGTGCTTGGGAAAGTACTTGTGCAGCTGTTTGTACGGCAATTGAGGAATTCTGCTTGCTATTTTGCTGATTGTTCTTGCCTTGTTGCTGCTGCATTTGTTGTTGGGCGTTTGCACTTTGCTTCTGATTGCCGCCTGCTGTGGTGTTTGCTTGCCCGCCTGTTGCAAGTAACGTGCTGAATAATTTTTTTAATTCTTGGGATACATCTGATTCAGATGTTGTTGCTTGTGCATTTTTTTGAGTTTGTTGCTGTTGGTTTATATTATTTTGTCCAGCTTGTTGAGTATTTTGTTGAGACTGATCAGCTGACGTACTACTATCAGACGAACCTTGTAAGCTTTCTAGTTTACTATTAATTTGGTTTAATAATTCTAGTACTTCCTGCGAATTATTTGTTGGCTGATTATTGCTAGTTACCATATTGGCTTGTGTTTGCATAAAAATTCTTGCCATATCTTCGATAGCACTTTCATCTATCTGTGAATATTCAGGACGTTGCGACCGTAACGGGCTAGGCTTAATGCAACTTGCTATCTTACTGGAAACTCGCTTTGGCACATGTATCACCTCAAAAATTCATTTACCTTTTGGATTAAACACAATTGCTATGGCCAGGCCGAAAACGACGGCAGCAGTTATGCCGGCTGCCGTTGCTTTAACAGCTCCGGTAAATATTCCCCAAAACCCTGCTTTGTTTACTTCTTCAATAGTGCCGGAGACTAGGGAGTGACCAAACCCAGGTAAGGGAACCGTTGCTCCTGCACCACCAATATCAATCAACGGCTGATATAGACCTAAACTGCTGAACACACAGCCTAAGACGACAAATAGTACTAAAACATGAGCAGGTGTAAGCGGGGTGAGATCCATGAGCAACTGCCCAAGTACACAAATCAAACCGCCGATGACAAAGGCCATAAGATATGTTTGCAATGAATAATGTTACCTCCTTCACATTTCGATCGCTACAGCATGCGCAATACAGGGTATAGATTCTTTTTGTTGATATGATGTTGTACTATGCAAACTACCTGTACCGACAAGTAGTACCTTATGCAGCTTTTGTTGCATAAGCAATCGGTAAATATAGCCGGTAAATACTATCGCTGAACTGGCACAACCACTGGCACCGGCATGGGCATCCTGATCTTTACTGAAAATCATGCAGCCACAATCTTCATAATTTGTCGATAAATCTACACCTTTTGCTTTAAACAGCTCGATAACCAACGCTTTACCGACACTGCCAAGATCACCAGTGTAAATCATGTCATAATAATTTGGCTGGCGGCCAGAGTCGTCAAAATGATGCCATAACGTATCAGCAGCTGCAGGGGCCATTGCCGGTCCCATTGCGTTAGGATCCTTGATCCCCATGTCTACTATTTTACCCACTGTTGCTGCTGTAATCCGCGGTCCATTGCCAATAGCAGAAATAACTACAGCACCTGATCCTGTCACTGTCCACTGCGATACCATTGGCCGTTGTACACCCTGTTCTGTGGGAAAACGGTACTGCCGTTCGGCTGCATCATGGTGGCTAGAAGCGGCGGCAACAATCTTATTGGCAAATCCTCCATCAATAAGAGTAGACCCTACCAGCATACTTTCTGCCAAAGTTGAGCAGGCACCATACATACCTAAAAAAGGGCGTCCAATACCTCTAATCGCAAAATGGGTACTCATTAACTGATTAAGCAAGTCGCCGGCAAGTACATAATCAATATCATCAATAGCACTAGTTTCTTTAAATACGGCTGTTTTTATTGCCCATTCCATCATGGTGGATTCGCATTTTTCCCAGCTGGAATTATTATCAAGAGTATCTTTGAGTATTCGGTCATAGAACTCAGCTAAGAGGCCTTCCCCTTCCATCGGCCCCACGATATTGGCTGTACTTGTTATAACTGGTGGCGAGGCAAAAACAATACTTTGTTGTCCGCTACAATTGAATTGGCAAAACCAGTAATCGGTACAATGGAACCAGCTCCTGCAAGGCGGCCTAGTTCATCATAAACTCCTAATCCAGTAAACAAAGCACTCAAGAATATTAGTACAACCGAAGTCGGCCCAGCAGCTTCTTTGTTACTAAATCCCAAACTCATAAAATAATTCATAAAAAACTGGCCTAACATACATATTAAACCACCGACAATAAATGCCCATATTACATTTTTCAGAATAGGGGTTTTGGGTTTTAGTTGTTCAAATTTTTCCTGATATTGCTGTTGCTCAGTCTGACTGACTTTACTGTCAAACATGGGTATGTCACCTCCACACGAGTATTTTCTAACAAGAAAAGACACCAAAAGAGGTGTCTTCCCTGTATTTTCAAAGAATTTTAGTGGTGGATCTGGAAAGCAATCTTTACATCTGCTTTGTATTCTTCAATATGTCCTTTGCCAACTTTCGCGGTAAAATTGGTGACTTCTACTCCCATAATGTCGTCTACAGTTTTAGATGCTTCTAAAACTGCATTATCTACTGCATCAGTCCAATTATGGTGGGAAGTTCCTACTAGCTCAATGACTTTTACAACCATTATATTACCCCCTGTAATGATTATATTGGCTTGACACTTTTAGTTTGTACCGTATTTTGATTGTTATGCCAAAGTAAAACTTGTTTCGCTCTTAGCGGAGTTTTCTTGGGAATGTCTGAGCTAAAATAAAGCCAGGCGGCTGTACTGCTGACCATTAACAAAAATACTATAGCTAGGTAAAGGATACCTTTGGTTTTTAAAATATCAAGGATATGATTCACGCTGATCACCTCCTATTTATTATGTCCGTAAATTCATTTATTAGTAAAATATAAACAGACCTCAGTTATGAGGTCTGCAATAGTTCTCTAATTATTTTGAGTGCTTGTTTTTCTATTCGTGATACCTGTACCTGAGATAACCCAATTGTCGTTGCAATTTCAGCTTGGGTTTTATCTGCAAAAAAACGCAAATAGATCACAGTACGTTCCTTTACAGGCAAACGGGTTAATACCTCTCTCAAAGCTAACTTATCAAAGTAGCCATTGTCCTGACCATCAGAAAGTATAAGCTGATCTAACAGGTGGATAGCATCGCCGCCATCACTACTTTGAAATGTTTGTTCATACAAGGATACTTGGGGCTGAACGGCTTCTAGTGCTGAAACGATTTCCTGGGGGGCGAGCGATAGTTCTTTGGCAATTTCAGTAATTGTTGGCTCACGACCCAAGTTTCCCTGCAGCTTTTCCTGGGTTTTATGGACTCGAAAGGCAAGCTCTTTTAACGGCCGGCTCACCTTAACCGGATTATCATCTCTAATAAATCGTCGGATTTCACCAATGATCATCGGAACAGCATAGGTGGAAAATTTGACATTAAAATTTTGATCAAACCGCTCAATCGCTTTTAAAAGGCCAATACAGCCGATTTGGAACAAATCATCCCATTCATAGCCGCGATTGGTAAAGCGGTGAACAATGCTGCGTACTAAATTCAGGTTGGCTTCCAAAATACGTTCTTTCGCTTGTTCACTTACCGATAAGTCAGCAGCTTGTGCCTTAGTTAACAGTTCTTTAAATTCTTCTTCTTTGAGCATACTCTTCACCTAATGCTCGGTACGTGGTACAAGCAGTTTAACCATTCTTACGGTTGTACCTTGCCCAAGTTTAGATAAAACCTCCAACTCATCCATAAATGAGTCCATAAAGACAAAACCCAGCCCCATCCGTTCTGGATCACTTGAAAATGAAGGCTGCCGCGCTTCTTCCACATTGGCAATTCCCCGACCATAATCAGTTATGATAAATTCCAGTTTATCTTGATATAAGTTCATTACTAATTCAACATAATTTTGCTTATGAGGATCGCTGCCATAGCCATGAATAACGGCATTAGAGACCGCTTCGGAAACAGCGACTTTAATTTCGTCAATTTCCGTGAGTGTCAAATCTACTTGTGCTGAAAAGGCGGCGGTAGAGGCTCTAGCAAATGCCACATTTTCATTGATACTTAAGATCGCGAGCTTTATCTGATTTTTTACTTGAATTTCCACTGGCCAAGCCTCCTTATAAAAAGTCGAGCGCTTGCTCTTCATTTTGATAGATTGTCAATATTTTCAGTAATCCAGCCAATTCAAAAATCCGCTTTATTTGTGGTTCAAGGTAAACGACAAGTATTTTCCCTCCCAACTGCGTAATCCGTTTGTACCGCCCTAGAACAACCCCCAACCCTGAACTATCAATAAAACTAACGCCTTGCATATTAAGCAAGATATGTTTGGCACCAGTTGCAGTCAGTGCCTCGTCAACTGCAGTACGAAATTCATTAGCCCCACAAACATCTAACTCACCCTCAAGTCTTACAACCAGGATGCCTTGCTTCATAAATGTAACGACTTTCAACAATATAACCTCCTATGTAACAGTATTTATAAATAGTTCATTCGGTAAAAGGAAAAAATTTCCTGCTAAATTAAAATAAAACTGCAGAAATTTTCCTGCAGTTTATAAATATCAGGCTTATAAGTTAGTTAAAAATAGTAAACAGGTTAGTAATCATCGTTTGAAAAATTCGTACTAAACCCGCTTTAGGAATGGATTTTTCAGCAAGTAAATCAACTTTACCTACTTCTTTACCATCCTTGAGTACAATCAGTTCACCGCACTTTTGCCCCTCGACGATCGGCGCGTTAACACTGGAATCGGCTGCAATCTTTTTCTGTAAGTTTTTGCTTTGTCCTTTGGTGATAAGTAGATTTAAGTCTTGAGCGGCTATCAATTGGATGTCTGGTTCAATGCCTTTATTTACTTTTAGCCGTTCTACCACTGCTCCCTGATTTACAATTGGTACAGCACTAAAATTAGCAAAACCCCAATCAAGTAATTTCATACTTTCCCGAAGATGTGAGCGTGGTTCAGGCGTGGCAAATACTGACGAAATAAGTCGGAGGCCATCACGTTTGGCAGTTCCAACAAAACAATACTTTGCTTCTTCCGTCCAGCCGGTTTTTAAACCATCACCGCCTTTATACCACCATAATAGCTTATTGGTATTAACAAGCCAATTCTTACCATCACGTAGCCACGCTTCCTTGATACCGCACATATCCATATATAGTGGGTGGGTGACCGCTTCTCTAGCAATGAGCGCAGCATCATAGGCGCTCATATAATGATCAGTTGTTGGCAGCCCATTTACATTGTTAAAATGGGTATCAGCAAGGCCAAGTGATTCAGCCCGCTTATTCATCGCTTCAACAGCTGATGTTTCACTTCCATAGATATGCTCCATCAGCGCTACGGCAGCGTCATTAGCACTAACAATGGCTACAGCTGAAAGCATATCCTTAACTGTCATTTTTTCTCCAGGCTCCAACCAAATCTGTGACCCCCCCTGGCGCCAGGCAGTTTCACTGGTATACACTTCGTCAACAAGATTAATTCGGCCTTGTTCAATGGCTTCAACAGCTAAGAGCAACGTCATAATCTTAGTTACACTGGCAGGTGGCAGCCGCCGATGAGCATCCTTTTCAAAAAGCAATGTGCCATTTTCATCCATGAGCACAGCTGATACAGCACTTGTCTGCAGCTTTGAGTCAGATAGTGTTTTTGCTGGCGCGGCCGGAGCACCAAAGACTGTTGTAACAGCTAATGCAAACAATACTAATGTTACCAGCGCAGTTTTTCGAATCAATTATAACACTCCTTTCCTTTATATCTATAGTTTCCCGGATTAAAACGGATTAAACAGGAATTTAAAGCAAAAAAATGACTGGCATTATACCAGTCATTTATGAAATCCGTTTTTATCAACAAATCCTAATAATAGTGGTAATGGCACAACAGGCTGAGTATCAATCCGAACGGCCTGTTGTATTGTTGCACTGGCTTCTGCAAGCCTTGACTTGTCATTTGTATAGATGGTTGCCATTGGCTGGCCGCAGTGGAGAACCTGACCTATCCGGCACTGCATGACTACACCAGCAGACAAGTCAATTGCTTGTCCTTTATATTCCCGGCCTGCTCCCAGCCGCATGGCGGCATACCCAATCTGAGCAGCACTAATAGCTGTAACATAACCTTGACTCAAACTGCTAACTTCTTGAATAAAGCAGGCCTGCGGCAGTTTAGTATCATCTTGCACAATAGCAGCATCACCACCCTGAGCAGTAATGAATTCACCAAACTTGGCTAAAGCCTGTTTGTTATCGATCAGGGCGGTTAGCTGGCAATAACCAGCTTCCGGGGTTGACGCTTTCCCGCCTAGTACCAGCATATGTGAACCAAGTATTAGGCAAACCTCTTTGAGCGTTCGTTCACCCTGTCCTGACAGTATTTTAATAGCCTCCTTAATCTCGAGGCTATTACCAACAGCCCTACCTAATGGCTGTTCCATACTTGTTAATACTGCCATCGTTTCTCGACCAACAAGTTGTCCAATACCAACCATGGTTTCAGCCAAACGCAAGGCATCTGTTTGATTTTTCATAAAAGCACCGTTGCCAACTTTGACATCTAACACAATTTTATCGGCACCAGAAGCAATTTTTTTACTCATTATGGATGAGGCAATAAGCGGTATACTTTCCACAGTGGCCGTAACATCTCGAAGTGAGTAAAGTTTACCATCTGCAGGAGCAATGGCAGCTGACTGACCAGTTATTGCAATAGTACATGCTTGCAGATTGGCAATAAATTCGTGACGCTCCAAGGTGGTCTTAAAACCGGGAATAGCCTCCAATTTATCAATAGTACCGCCGGTAAAACCCAAACCCCGCCCAGACATCTTAGCCACAGGTACCCCGGCAGCAGCCACCAGCGGCGCAAGTACCAATGTAGTAGTATCACCTACCCCGCCGGTGCTATGTTTGTCCACCTTGATCCCCGGTATTTGACTTAGATCAACCATATCGCCAGAAACAGCCATAGCCATGGTAAGAGCAGCTGTTTCTTTATCTGTCATTCCCTGAAAGAAGACTGCCATAAGCCATGCAGCGATTTGATAGTCTGGTATCTCATTGTTCGTATATGATTTTATCAACCATTCAATTTCATGATCTGAAAGTTCTATCCCATCGCGTTTTTTTGTAATTATATCAGTAGCCCGCATTAGGTATTCACCACTAGGTCTTTTAGAAAACTTTGTCCATACGCCAATGGCGGCAAACCGAAATTGGCAGCTATTGTTGCTCCCAGGTCGGAAAAAGTTGACCGTATTCCTAGATTTATCACCTGTCCCGTCAGGCGTGGGTGATAAGCTAACAGCGGCACATATTCTCGTGTATGATCGGTGCCTGCGGTTGTAGGATCACAGCCATGGTCAGCTGTGATCAATAATAGATCATTCTCGGTGAGTTTAGATTTGAAATTTGCTAACGCAACGTCAAACTCTTCCAGTGCCTGAGCATAACCGATTATATCGTTGCGATGTCCGTAAGCACTATCAAATTCAACAAGGTTGGCCATTATTAGTCCATCTGCCGAGTCTTTTTCAGCTAGGTCTGTGATGATTTCCATTCCCTGCTTATTAGACTTAGTAGGATAAGATTGAGTTAAGCCCCTGTTGGCATAAATGTCGGAAATTTTACCAATGCCAGTCACTGTTAATCCAGATTCTTTCAACATATCAAGCACTGTTGGTGCCGGCGGCTGCAAACTATAGTCATGGCGGTTAGCCGTCCGGGTAAAGCTTCCCGGTTTACCTACAAAAGGCCTGGCAATAATCCGCCCGACAGCATGGTCACCTATGCAAACCTTCTCTCTGACAATTTTACATAATTCATATAAACGTTCCAGCGAGATTACTTCTTCATGGGCCGCAATTTGAAAAACACTATCCGCAGAAGTATATACAATAGGTTGGCCTGTACGCAAATGTTCTTCGCCTAATTCCACGATAATTTCTGTACCTGATGCCGCTTTATTACCTAAAACCTGGAGTCCGGTATAAGCGGTAAACTTTTCGATAACTTCAGGTGGAAAACCCTTTGGGTACACGGGAAATGCGGCAAAAAGTGGACAGCCCGCTAATTCCCAATGGCCACTTGTCGTGTCTTTACCCTTAGAAAGCTCAGCCATCTTCCCAAAAGCAGCAATAGGACGGGAAACTTCCGGAATACCAGCAATGGGTTCAATTAAACCTAACCCCATGCTGGCTAATACCGGCAAAGTAAGCCCGCCCTTATATTCAGCAATATGTACCAGCGTATTGGCTCCGGTATCGCCATATTGAAAGGCGTCAGGCATAGCTCCAATCCCTACACTGTCAAGTACAATCACAAATATTCGTTTAAACAAATTTTTATAGCTCCTCTGTAAAGTAGTATAGTACTATTATGCGCGAGGATGTGTTTTATCATATACTTCTTTTAGATGATTTTTAGTTACATGAGTATAAATCTGTGTTGTTGATATATCAGCATGACCAAGCATTTCCTGGACAGAGCGTAAATCGGCGCCGTTTTCCAATAAGTGAGTAGCAAAGGAATGCCTCAGAGTATGAGGGGTAATGTCTTTGGTGATATTGGCTTCCAACGCATATTTTTTAATAATTTTCCAAAATCCTTGACGAGTAAGCCGATTACCATGATGGTTGACAAATAGGGAGGATTCTTCATAAGTACGTACTAATTTAGGACGGCCTTTACTTATATATTCCTGCACACATTTGGCAGCAATAGAGCCTAGTGGTACAATTCGTTCTTTAGCACCTTTGCCATAACATTTGATATATCCCATATCAAGATTTACATCAGATATATTGAGATTGATTAACTCGGAGACTCTGATACCAGTAGCATATAACAATTCCAGCATAGCTTTATCCCTAAGGCCTGTAGATTGAAAACTATTAGGTTGCTTTAATAACTCTTCCACTTCTGCAATACTAAGAATCTTTGGTAGTTTCTTTTCTAATTTAGGTGATTCCAAGTTAACTGCCGGGTCTTTTTCAAGATGACGTTCCCGAACAAGATATTGATAAAATGACTTTATCGCAGCAAGATTGCGTGATATTGTTGAAACAGCCCGTCCCTTGCCTTGGAGATTATTAAGATAACTTAGGATGGTATCACGGTTTGAGTTCCGTAAAAAATCTAATTGACTATTTTGCAAAAACGTCTGAAACTGTCTTAAATCCCGCCCGTAAGATTCTAGCGTGTTTTGAGCTAATCCCCGCTCAACTGCAAGATAGTTAATAAATTCATTAACATACGATTCCATTTTATACTACCACCCTTTTTTCTCCACAGATTTCCGGCCAACACATTTTTCAGTATCTTGTCTACGTACCTTATTCAACATTAAGTTTACTTTTCCTTTATTTGTCTACTGTGTTTTGTAAAGTTTTAGCACTTTTTTGTAAGAACTGCTAATCTATGTCATGCTATAACGGTCAATTACATCGTAAGTCACCATAACCCGTAAAGGCTTTTCCAGTAGATGCTGGTCGCGTATCTTCAGACCTGGATTACTGCCTTCCCACAGTATAGTCATCAACTTTGGTAGAATATAGAAGATAATAAGCGTTAATAAGATAATCTTTATATATAATTTAGATTTTTTAAAGATACTTCGCCAAGAAAATGTTATTATCATACGCCTCTACTTCCCTCCCACCGCATCACGTTTTATGGTTTCTGACTTAACTTAATAGTATTCCTTATAACTACTATTTATCTATGCCTAACAATGCTTGATTATGCAGGCTTATTAACTTTTTAGCTTTTAAATTAACAAGGTCGAGCACAGTTGTCGACTTTGTTAGCAAATAAAATGTGCTGCCATTTTCATAAATACCGGCGAAATATATACTTCTATTAGTGCCGCGCCCAACATAAGCACCAGCATAGCTAAACAAAATATCGAGTAGGCAATGGAGTTGTAAAATAGATTATCTTTGTTATTATGCTTACGCCGCACTAACATTAAGGAGAAAGTTGTTGCTGCCACTCCTGTTGCTAAAATAGCGGGTACCGCCAAAAAATTGTGCGGCAAAACTGCAGCAATAGCAAATAACAGCCCTTTCATTACATATTCATGGACTAAAAAACCAACAGTAAACCCAATGATAAAGCCTCGTAAGCATACCATAAACAGGACAAACGGTATACCCACAATAGTAAAGCCAAGCAGCCACATAATACCAATAATTCTAATATTATTACCCATCACACTCGCTAGCAGAGTATGGGTATTACTGATTCCGTCTGGTTGTTCAGTCAGGCCTTGAAAAAACACTCGTAAATAGCCGACAAGCTCTATCTTTTGTTCTTCAGGTAGTGTTTTTACAGCCATAGCTCCAATAACTATTCCGATAACAAAAATAAGAATCATAAAAAAATAAGCCACAATATTCGCACGAATATAATCGGCGGCATTCCGGCGAAGAAGTTTCAGCATGCATGTACCTCCCTGTCAGTACCTGCTACAATATATGTCTTGCTAAAACTGTTTAGACCTATTTGTCCATTATAGTTATCCGGAAATAGGCCTCACTGCAGCATCCGTCCATAAATTCCGCCGCCGCCAGCACTAATCGCAGCAGTTCCATTACGTGCCGTCATAATAAAGTGAGCAATTTTATTACCAGCGATGTTGGACAAAGCCTCATATGTCGCAAAATGCAAAATATTCATTTCGGTTTCAAATGCTGTCAGCAGTTTAGCCATGCATTTTTTACCTAGTCCAGGGATAAATTCTAGCGGTATTTGATAACTATACTGGGGCCGGAAGGCAGGATGATGAGGTTCAGCGTAATCGGCTATTTGATTAATACGCTCAAATACCCCTGCAGTCAAAGTACTGCTGCTGCATTGTGGGCAGTACTTATCAGTCAGACCCTCGGCAGCAGTAAAACCGCACTGGCGACAGAAAGTACGGTGATACTTTCCTAACCGGGGATCAAGTCCATAGTTGGCGATAACCTGACGCCCGTCTGTACGGGACAAGGCTTTACTTAATTCGAGAAATGACAATGTTTCCATAGAAAATACATTGTATTCACGAGCAATTTTGTCAAGTGAGTGAGCATCGGAATTGGTTATAAATGTGTAACCAGCTAACTCACTGATTCTGTCTGCTAAGTTGCTGTCCGCACTTAAGCCAAGTTCAATTGCTGCTAGTTTAACCATATCCTGATCAGATAGAATATGTGATAATCTTTGACAACATACGCCATAAAGGCTTTTATGGGGGGTAAAAACATGAGCGGGAATGATAAGTGAATTAAAACTGCTGGCAATTTGAATAAGCTGTGTTAGGGGCATATGGGCATTTTGTGAGCTAAGATTAATATTACGGATAAATTGGCTCATATAGGTAGAGAAAGTAGTCATTGTTTTAATATCAGGCATAAATATCAATGTATGTGCCAAACCGCCGTTGACTTCCCTGGTTTCAATCTCCGCACCAAGTATAAGCAACGTATTATTCTGGTAAAGATATCCACCACTACTAACCGGCACAAGAATTTCTTCTTCGATAAGCGCTTTTAAATCTGCAAGAACTAATGGCGACAAGGCATCTATGATGCCGATGATATTCATACCCTTGCGCTCAGCGGCCTCCGCTAAGATGCTACGAACGGTCAACCGACGTGACGTAGGAATTTTTACCCATTTACCGCTGTGACTCATGCCTACATGAATGTGCAGGTCAGTAAAATACTGATTTAGCATACTTATATTCCCGCCAAACATAGCGCCACTAAACTCTTGGCATCACATAACTCACCACTAATAATCATTTGGTGAATTTGTTCGGGAGTATAAATTTCGGTATTAATAAACTCATCTTCATCAGGATGCTTATCTGATTCAATAAGATCTTCTGCCAGATATACATGAATAATCTCATTGGAAAATCCAGGGGTAGTATACATAGATGTCAACTTGCGCAGCGTATTCGCCGTAAAGCCAGTTTCCTCTGCCAATTCACGCACTGCACAGGCTGCGGGATCTTCACCGGAATCAAGTTTGCCAGCAGGTACTTCGAGTATAACCTGGCCAATCGGATGACGGAATTGCCGCACGAGGATAACATTGCCTTCCGTTGTTAGCGGCACAATAGCAACTGCCCCCGGGTGTTCTACCACTTCCCTCATCCCAGTTCGTCCATTAGGGAGAATTACCTCATCACGCCGCAGGTTAATAATTTTACCTTCAAATAAACGTTCCGAATTTGTTAGTTTTTCATAAAGATCTGTATCGTTTGGCATATGACCCTCCTATTATTTAAACATATATTACCAAAACGCTTCATATATTACCTCCATAAGGAGGAATGTCTGCGTGAAATTGATTGCTAAACATGGCTTTTATTTTAGTGGTAGAATCAAGGATTTACTTA
Organism: Bacillota bacterium; assembly: GCA_017889675.1. Lineage (GTDB taxonomy): Bacteria > Bacillota > Negativicutes > Sporomusales > Sporomusaceae > Sporomusa. The sequence goes on from JAGGAA010000003.1 coordinate 18,460, forward strand.
AAGAATTACATACCATGAGTAAAAAGTATAAAACTTTGCGCGAACTGCTTAATAATAATCGACAGTAGCAAGTAGAAGTATGTCTATCATTGCCCTGCCCTCTTCTATTCATATACCTTAGGCTGCTCTTCACCACGTAATACCCGTAAGGCGCCTTCAACTAAAGCCTGCAGTTCATCTTCCCCAGGATGCACAATAACCGGACCGATAAATTTCACGCGGTCGGTAATCATTTTCACAAGTCTTTGTGAATAAGCCAACCCGCCGGTAAGAACAATAGCGTCCAATTGTCCATATACGACAGTAGCCATTGCACCAATCTCTTTTGCAACTTGATAAGCCATTGCCTCATAAATGAGAGCAGCGCTAGTATCACCACTCGCAATGCGGCTTTCCACTTCTCGTCCATCACTTGTACCCAGATGAGCCATTAAACCCGCATTACCAATAAGCTTCTTCTTGATTTCATCAAGGGTATATTTACCAGAATAGCATAAGTTAATTAAACCATAAGACGGTACAGCACCAGCACGTTCTGGAGAAAATGGACCTAGGTCATTCGGATTGGTTACATCAATCATTTTGCCATTTTGCTGCACTCCAACTGAAATACCACCACCAAGATGGATGAGAATTAGGGTAAGAGTATTGTATTCTTTATTTAAATCGTTGGCAACTCTATGGGCAACAGCTTTTAAATTGAGGGCATGAAACAAGCTGCGACGAGGCACTTCTGGTAAACCGGAAATTCTGGCTAATGGTTCGAGCTCATCTACGCTTACCGGATCTACAATAAAAGCCGGAATATTAACTTGGTTGGCGATCCCCCTTGCCAAAATACCCCCTAGATTGGAGGCATGTTCAGTTTGCACTTCTCTTTTTAAATCGCAGATCATACTATCATTTACTGCATATGTGCCACTACCTAGCGGTTTCAATGGCCCGCCCCGCCCAACAACAGCTGCTAAACTGCTAATGTTGATATGGTGGTCTGAAAGTGCTTTTCTCACTAACTGCAGACGATAATCATACTGGTCGTAAATTTTTGCGAAAGGCGTAAGTTCGTTAATACTATGACGGATAACTTGTTCAAAATCAATTACATCATTAGTATATACAGCTATTTTGGTTGAAGTTGAACCAGGATTAATTGCAAGAATTTTATACTGCTGCATTGTGAACCTCCGTATCAAATAAGATGATATGTTATGTTATTTTATTCATTATTAGGTTGAAAAATCCTGCAATAAAAAAAACAAACCCCCAAGACAATCGTCAAGAGGGTTTATAATTTAATCTTAGCTAGCCCGCATTTCCATTCGCAATTTATCGGCAATCATCGCCATAAATTCCGAATTAGTGGGTTTACCTTTATCAAGCTTGATCGTATAACCAAAGAGTCTATTGATCATCTCAATGTTACCGCGGTTCCAGGCGACCTCAATCGCATGGCGAATAGCTCGTTCTACCCGGCTGGGGGTAGTCGAGTATTTTTCAGCAATCATTGGATAAAGAACTTTGGTTACAGCGCCTAATAACTCCACTTCTGCTACAATCATCATAATTGCATCGCGAAGATATTGATAGCCTTTAATGTGTGCAGGAATGCCAATTTCTCTAATAATATTAGTAACTTCCACATCTATGGGGCGGGATTTGACAACAGGCATGGTGGCCGCAGCAGTAACTGGGTGTGAAAGAGTAACAGTACCAGCTAATTGTCTGATTCTATTAATAAGTACATCCATGTTAAACGGTTTTAAAACATAATAGTCGGCACCTAATTCTACTACTCGTTGCGTGATAGTCTCCTGACCAAACGCAGTCAGCATAATGATTTTGGGGCGTTTAACATTAGAGACATTAAGTCTCTCCAAAACGCCAAGTCCATCCAAATGTGGCATGATGATATCGAGAACGATAACATCTGGCGACTTTTCCTCGATAATGGATAATATTTGCTCTCCATTATAAGCTACACCGACTAATTTAATATCGGGTTCTCGGTTAAGGCACTCTTGCAAAATATCCGAAAACTCTTTGTTGTCGTCAGCAATAGCTACTGTAATTGTTTCGCTCACCATTACTTCCCCATCCTCTCAGCACATCTTATATATGTATTATATGTATAATAACCCATTCGACAAACGCACGCCAATTCCTTCCTCGTATGGAAAAAAAAACCATATTTAATTGATTATTTTCACAATATATATTTAATTATATATTATGAAGATTGTTTATGACAAGTAACAACTACTTCTTTACTTAAAATCTGCCAGAAAAACTAAATAGTTTTCTGGCAGATTGACGGTCTTTTTTGGGAATTATACCGCTTTCCATTAACATCCAATCGACAAAACAGCCATAACCGCTTGTTGGATCATGGACAAATACATGAGTTACCACACCGACAAGTTTACCATTTTGAATAATCGGACTGCCACTCATACCTTGAACAATTCCACCTGTCTTTTCTATGAGTCGTTGATCAGTAACTTTAATAACCAATCCCTTGCTTTCAGGAAATTCCTGGAGATTTATCTTTTGAATTTCTATACTAAACTGATCAATGGTTTGACCATCCACTACTGTTAACATCTGCGCTGGTCCTACTTGAACCTGACTCATAGAAGCTACAGGAATTGATTCTGGATATTGTTCATTTACTAACTTTCCATTTAATTCTCCATAAATACCAAACGGAGTATTTTTTCGGATGTTTCCTAATAATTGATCTTCTTCAATAAAAATACCAATTTTCTCACCGGGCTGTCCTCTTTTGCCATGTTGAATACCTGATACTGTTGCCAATACAATTTTCCCTTGTTCACAGTCGATAGGCTGATTGGTGTCACTATCAGTAATGACGTGACCTAAGGCTCCATACAGCTTGGAGTCTGGTTCGTAAAATGACAAGGTTCCAACTCCCGCTGCACTATCACGCACAAATAAGCCAATACGATAGCGTTTAGTATCTGTACATAGAATGGGAGCTATCGTGACATGTTGTTGTCCTTCGGTGCGTTTAAGCAAAATATCAATAGTATGGTTATTTTTACCACTTTCATCAATTACCTCGGCCACCTGGGCATCACTTTGCACAGGTATGCCATTAATGCTGAGGATTACATCCCCTACCACTATGCCCGCATCCTTAGCCGGCGTAGTATATTGTCCCTGCATATTTAATACTGGCGAATTACCAACAACGATGACACCCTGAGACCGGAGAACAACCCCAATTGAGTGTCCGCCGGGAATTAAGCGGATAGGTGGTAATACATCGACTTGAACACTGCGAAACGGTATAATACCAAATAGTTTAAACTCTACGGTGGATTGTCCTAGCTTCACTGGTTGCAGTGATACCGACCGCGACAGTGCCATCGTTGGTAAAAATTCCGGAGTTTGTACATGAATACTTTCGCTATCATGTCTTAAAGTAACCGTAAGTGGAAAATTTACATCAAATAGCGCTGTCTCTCCTTCAATAATTCTGATATGCAGGGGAAGACCGTAAATATTTCGGAATTGGGGAGAAACACAAAATGCTAAGATTGCGCTGATAATCAACATTGCCCAAATTAGCCTGCTGTTGAATAACCGATTAAATCTTGTCATGTTTTCTTCCATCACTCCCTATTACATTCTTCCCCAAATTACTGCTGAGCCTTTCACCTCTTGATTTTTTAAGTTTTAATCTGTTGTAAAATTAGAGTTTCCCTAATTCAGAGGGGATTATTCCGGAAATATTAGCATTTATTGTCTTGGAAGCTGAAAAACAAGCTTTTTTTCAATAAAAATAGCGCAAGCTCACGCTTGCGCTTTATTTTTCCAATTTGCTTTTTTTATCTTAGCCATTTCCAGCATTTGAGCTGCATTATCCCTTGAAAGTTGTGTTATTTCACCAGAAGCCATCCTAGCCAATTCGGTTCGTTGAGAGTCTGGGGTAAGGATAGTAACTCTGGTCATTGTTCGTTCCTCTTCGATAACTTTCGCAATATAAATATGGCAATCGGCCATTGCTGCAATTTGCGGCAGGTGAGTTATACATAATACTTGCTTATCAGCAACAGCAATTCCAGCAATTTTTTCTGCTATTTTTTGAGCTGTTTGTCCACCAATGCCGGCATCAACTTCATCAAATACCATCGTAGGTGTTTCCTCGCGCTCTGAGCATACTGTTTTGATAGCCAGTGCTATCCGCGATAATTCACCGCCTGATGCAATTTTTTGTAATAACTTAGGTTCCTCGCCTAGGTTTGCTGAAAACAAAAAAACAACGTCATCAGCACCATTCGCTGTGTAGTGTTGACTCTGATTAACATCCACTAAAAATTTGGCCTTAGGCATACCTAAATCAGCCAAATGAGCTGATATTTGCCATGCCATTTCCTGACCTGCTGTCTGCCGCAGGCTGGTAAGAACCTCAGCTAATTTTGCTACTTCACTTGCAAGGCTAGCTTCTGCTTGTTCAAGCTGGCTTAGTCGTTCATCAAAATTTGTGATAGTAGCCAGTTCAGCAGTAGCTTGTTCGTAATAAGCAAGGATGTCTTCGACTGTGGCACCATACTTTTTTTTGAGTTTGTGAATTACATCAAGCCGTTCTTCCAGTTTAGCTAATCTAGCTGGATTAAAATCAATATTCTCTCGATAATCCCTGAGTTCACCCATAGTTTCTTCCAACTGGTATAAAGCCTCAGTTACGACAGCTAATTGTGCATTAATAGCCGTATCATAACGCACTGCCATTTCAAGATCACGTTTAATATCAGCAAGACAAGCTACGACACCGCTAAATCCCTTATTTCCTTGACTTAAAAGCATATAAGAACGCGATACGGCATTAGTGATTTTTTCGGCATTAGCCAGAATCGTGATTTGACTTTCAAGCTTTGCCTCTTCATCTACTGTCAAATTAGCGGTGGCAATTTCCTGTGTTTGCCAGGAAAGCATCTCTTCGCGCTGCAGCCGTTCCCGCGAATCTTGTGTAAGAGAAGCTAGTTCAGCCTTAGTTTTATGCCATTTTCGATATGCGTGCTGGTATTCTTCAAGTTTGGGGCTGATTTCCGGTGCAAACGTATCAGTAAGCGCTAGATGTACCTCAGGTCTTAATAATGCCTGGTTTTCATGCTGGCCATGCATATCAACCAACTTTTCGCCAATTTTTCGCAAAGTGGTTACTGTTGTCTGACAGCCATTGATATGAATAGAATTTTTGCTGTGCTTGGTTAAACGTCTGGTAAGGATTAACGTACCATCTTCTTCCAAGGTAATGCCTTGTTCTTCTACAATGTCTTTTATCGAAGTAAGGTTAGCTATATCAAAAACGGCTTCGATACGGAAGTGGTCCGCTCCGGAACGAATGGAATCTGCGGAAGCTCTGCCGCCAACAATGATAGACAAGGCATCAATTAGAATCGATTTACCAGCTCCTGTTTCTCCAGTCAAGATATTAAGGCCTGGCACAAATTCGATATAGGCTTTATCAATAAGTGCAAAATTGGTGACCGTCAGCGATTTTAGCATCTCTTATCTCTCCTCAAAACGCTACATTCCACTGCCCATGAGGGAACGAAATTTTGCAATGACTGGCAAAACAGCTTCAAGCGGTTTAACCAAAACAAAAATAGTATCATCACCAGCCACTGTGCCGATAATTTCCGGCCATTTCACATAATCGATAGTATAGGCGACTGCCTGAGCAGTACCTGGCAATGTACGCAATACGACGATGTTCTGGCTATAATCGATAGTTACAATAGAATCTCGAAACGTACGTTCTAAACGGGCTTGGGTGAAAACAATATTTTGCTCTGGTGGAAAAGCATAACGATATCGTCCATCGCCTGTAGGAACTTTAATAAGCATAAGTTCTTTAATGTCTCTCGAAACAGTAGCCTGAGTAATGTCAATACCATGTTTACTTAGCGCATCTGCCAATTCTTCTTGGGTTTCAATGATATAGCGATCAATAATTTCTTTAATCTTTGAGTGACGTAGAGCTTTCAAGGCTATTCACTCCTTTTTTTTCAATTATATAGAGAACTGGCGGACTATTTGTCTGATTTACCATGGCCCAGCTGGCAACCGTAAATATTTGCTGACTTAGACCTGCTAGATATTGGTGCACGGCATGACATTCTTGCTTTCCATGCTCATAACCGGGATAAGCAGCAACAGTCAGTAAGCCACCAACAGTTAGCAGTTGCAGGGTTTGGCTTATGGCTTGTTTCGTGATTTCCGAACAAGTACTTAGCGTGTGATCCCCACCTGGTAAATAGCCAAGGTTAAACATAGCAACATCGATTGGCTGATCAATATAATTAGCGATATTAGCATGACTATCTAAGATAAGTTGAGCTTTCGGAAGCAAATGATGTTGGTTTAACAGTAACTCGGTGTTAGCAATCGCTTGCGGTTGAATATCGAAAGCGAAAACTGTAGCATTCGGGGGAGTATGCTTTGCCAAAAATAGTGTATCTTTACCATTGCCGGCAGTAGCATCAATCACGAGCTTAGCCGCTGTTAACCGGGAAATTATGAACTTGTGAGCCATTTCAACGGCATTAACAACTACCATCCCGATCGCCTCGTCGTAGTTTAGTCCGCAAGGTTTCATAATAGCTTTTACCAATAAATTTAATAAACCGTGCTCTAAAGGGGGAACGCCGCACAACAACGATATCATCAGGCAACAAATTATATACTGTCTGGCCATCTACCGTAAGCACAATATCATCATGAGTAGCCTGCATCCGTACTTTTATTTCCTCCCGTTCGGAAATAACCAATGCGCGAGAATGCAACGTATGCGGACAAATGGGGGTAATAACAATTACCTTTAATTTCGGGTTGATAATCGGTCCGCCTGAGGATAATGAATAGCCAGTCGAGCCAGTTGACGTAGCAATAATAAGTCCATCTGCAGGATATTCCGCAGTAAGCTCCTCATCAATAAATAATTTTAGTTTTATCATGCGGGAAAAACCGCCTTTGGCAACAACCACATCATTAAGTGCAGGCGAAATATAGATGGGACTTCCATTACGGATAACAACAGCATCCAACATGAGCCGTTCTTCGATATAGTAATCGCCTTTAACCAACCGGTCTAAGGCGGCGCTCAAATCAGGCAACTCAATCTCTGTCAAAAAACCTAGATTTCCCATGTTTATTCCACAAACAGGAATGCCAAAAGGAGCAATCTCCCTGGCCGTATTAAGCAGTGTCCCATCACCGCCCAGGGTGATGCCAAATGTAACATCGTTTCGCATGTTTTCTAGCTTTCCGGCTAGGTTTTTATAGTTAAGTTCTAGTGCTGCATCTTCTGGCAAAACCACTTTTACATTTCGTTCTTTAAAATACTGCACAATCCAACCAAGTACAGTACCAATACTATGCTTTTTCGTATTAGGAAACAGTCCTACAGTCAACACACCCGTGTTCCTCCGTCATCCCGTTAAGTTGGCATGAGCTTCTGCTACTACCGTCGCAACATATAACTCATCCACTATTTCTATGGCAGAATAATTAGCCATATATAGTAGGTATTCAATATTACCTTCCGGGCCTTTTACTGGCGAATAAGTCAGCCCTAAAGGTGTAAACAGTTTCAAATTAGCATCATGTATGACATTGTTAATAACTTCACGATGAATGGCCGGATCACGGACTACTCCTTTTTTCCCCACTTTATCTCGGCCTGCTTCAAATTGTGGTTTGATAAGTGCCACTACTATCCCCTGTGGGCTGAGTAATGTTTTTACTACAGGCAGTACTTTCGCAAGGGAGATAAAAGCCACATCAATGGAAACAAAATCTAATAATTCAGCTAGATCTTCTGGGCGAACATTACGAATATTTGTACGTTCCATATTGATTACTCGCTCATCTGTTCGTAGCGACCAAGCAAGTTGTCCATAACCCACATCAATTGCATATACTTTACGGGCACCATTTTTTAAAGCACAATCAGTAAAGCCGCCTGTTGAAGCACCTATATCAGCCATAACTTTACCTGTTAAGTTAAGACCAAAATATTCTAGGGCTTTAGCTAGCTTGAGGCCTCCCCTGCTAACATAACCAATATTGTCACCATGAACAACAATATTGGCTTTAGTAGGAACTACGGTACCGGCTTTATCAATTTTTTGTCCATTAACAGTAACAAGACCAGCCATAATATAGGCTTTGGCTCGTTCCCGGCTAGCTGCTAACCCTTTCTCCACTACTAAGATATCAAGCCGTTCTTTCGTACGTTCTCCTGTCATTTTCGTGCTCCAAACTGCCGCAGAAAAATTTCAATACTATCGGCAATACCTTGGTCATTCAAGCTATATTTATTCAATAAGTAACTCCGCGGTCCATGTTCAATAAACTTGTCTGGCAGTCCGAGTCGTAATACCTTTACCCAATTAAGGTTTTGTGAGTTAATATATTCTAGTACGGCTGAGCCAAAACCTCCTGTAATAACATTATCTTCCACCGTAACAATAATACCAGTATTGCGAGCAATTTGTCGAATCAATTCTCCATCCAGCGGTTTGACAAATCTACTATTTACTACGCCTGCCACAATTCCCTTATCAGCTAAAAATGCGGCCGCTTTTTGGCAAGGATTGACCATCGCGCCAACTGCCAGCAAAACCACATCTTTTCCGGAACTCAAATTTTCTGCTTTGCCTATTTCGAGTTTAGTATATTCAGGCTGTAACTCTACCCCAACACCGCTTCCGCGCGGATAGCGAATAGCTACCGGTGAATTAAGTTCAGTTGCCGTATATAACATATTTTGCAATTCATTCTCATCTTTAGGAGCCATAATTACAATATTAGGAATATGCCGTAAGAAAGAATAATCAAACACACCATGATGGGTTGCCCCATCTTCACCAACAATACCAGCCCGGTCCAGCATAAAAGTTACAGGTAAGTCTTGCAGGCATACATCATGAAGAATCTGATCATAAGCACGTTGCATAAAGGTTGAATATATAGAAATTACTGGGCGTTTCCCCTGGGTAGCCAGGCCAGCGGCCATGGTAACAGCATGTTGCTCCGCAATACCAACATCGAAAAACCGTTTAGGGAATTTGTTGGCGAAGTTTCTCAAACCTGTACCATCAGGCATAGCAGCCGTTATTGCTACAATATTAGGATTCCGCTCTGCCAGCTTGACAAGCGTATTACCAAAGACTTGCGTATAGGAAGGTGGTGCTCCACTTGGTTTTATTATTTCACCTGTTTCCACACAAAAGGGTCCTACCCCATGAAACTTATCAGGATTAGTTTCTGCAGGCAAATAGCCTTTGCCTTTGTGAGTCAACGTGTGAATAAGTATCGGCCCATTAATGCTCTTGGTTTTATTAAGTACATCCAAAATTAACGGGATATTATGTCCGTCAATGGGACCAAAATAAGTAAAACCCAGCTCTTCAAATAATATTCCGGGAACCAAAAGATATTTAAGGCTGCCCTTAAGGCGATCAACCGCTTTGGCAACACTCTCACCGATTGCTGGAATACTACGCAGCAAAAAATCAATATCTCGTTTGACTTTTGAATAGGTTGGTGCTGTACGCATTTTGGCTAGGTATTCTGAAATAGCACCTACATTTTTGGCAATAGACATCTCGTTATCATTCAAGATTACCGTAAGATTGGTACCAAGATGTCCAGCATGATTAAGTGCTTCATACGCTTCACCGCCTGTTAATGAGCCATCACCGATTATAGCAACAACATTGTATTTTTCACCTGATAGATCCCGCGCTAAAGCTATTCCTAAGGCTGAAGATATTGAGGTACTTGAATGTCCAGCACCAAAAGCATCATGCGGACTTTCGCAGCGTCTGGGAAAACCACTGATGCCATTCACAGTACGAAGTGTAGAAAAATTTGTGCAGCGCCCTGTCAAAATTTTATGTACATAGGCTTGATGTCCAACATCCCAAATAAATTTGTCTTGGGGACTATCAAACATTTTATGTAAGGCCAGCGTCAGTTCTACAACCCCTAAATTAGGTGCCAGGTGGCCGCCAGTAGCAGCTACTGTATGTATAAGAAGCTCGCGGATCTCCTCAGCGAGCTTTTCCAATTGGGATAAGGAAAAATGTTTAATATCCTGTGGTCCATCAATACTGTCAAGCAATCTACTCAAACTAGTTCCCCGCTTTCTCTGACTGGGGTCAGGTAAGTTACTATTCATGCATGGCATTTCTTAGAAATGTCTATTTACCACACATATTATAGCATATCTAAAGATTAACATTCATCTATAAAATACATAAAATGCGTAGGCCACAAGTGTACCTTGAATAGCACCACCCAGTACCTCGATCGGTGTATGGCCTAAAAGTTCTTTAAGACGGGTCTCCCGGACCTTATGTTCAACCCGCATCTCACGCACCAATTTGTTTATGACCTTAGCCTGTCGGCCTGCCGCCCGGCGTACTCCTGCAGCATCATACATAACTATACCCGCCAATATTACAGCTACCGCAAACAGGTCTGATTCAATTCCGTCTCTAAGCGCGATACTAACAGCAAGGCTTACTACTAATGCTGTATGTGAGCTGGGCATACCTCCAGCACCAACAAGCCGTTCGGCGTTAAAGGCGCCATGCCGCCAATAGGATGTCATGGTTTTTAACACTTGTGCCGTAAACCAAGCGGTCAAAGCTGTCATTAAGATAATATTCTGTCCTATTCCAACCAGGAACTCGGCCATAGATTACACCTCAGGTTTCACGATTTATTAGGTGTTCAACAAGTTCACGCAGTATGTTAGCTTCAGGTCCAAAGCCTAACAGGCTGTTACATGCCTTATCCACAGCTTGCTGCGCTAATTGTTTAGCTCCAGCAAGCGTATGTAGTGTTACATAGGTTACTTTATGATTTTTTACGTCACTGCCAATCGGCTTGCCGATTTTTTCCTGAGTACCAATCACATCAAGAATATCATCGGTAATTTGAAATGCTAAACCAAATTGGCAAGCATATGTAGTCAAAGCATCAATTTGCTGTTGGCTGCCGCCAGCTAACGAAGCCCCTGAACGCAAAGCCGCTTTGAATAAGGCTCCCGTTTTTGCCTGGTGGATATATTGCAAAGTTTTGGCATCAATGATTTGCCCTTCAGAAATAAGATCAATCGCCTGACCGCCAACCATTCCGGCCGGTCCGGCTGCGGCAGCTATTTCTTTTACCACGTTAATCAATACTAGCGGTTCCACCTTGCTCTGGGATAGCATTGTGCCAAAGGCAACTGTCAACAGACCATCACCAGCTAAAACTGCCATCCCATCGCCATATACCTTATGGTTAGTAAGTTTTCCACGTCGATAGTCATCATTATCCATGGCCGGTAGATCATCATGAATAAGTGAATAGGTATGAATCATTTCCAGGCCGCAAGCTACAGGCAAATAATCACTGCCGTTGCCACCAACGGCCTCTGCAGCTGCCATAAGCATAATTGGCCGAAGTCGTTTTCCACCAGCAAACAGACTGTAACGCATAGCTTCATACATAATGGGGGGATAGGTATCACTGGGAATATATTGCGACAGCGCAGCCTCAATCAACCGCATTTTCTCCTGACAGTACTGTCCAAATGTAACTGTTGTCATAGTTATTTACCCTCCACTAGGTTAAGTGGCTGTTCGACTAACTGGCCTTGTTCTTGCTGAAGAATTTTATCCACTTGTGTTTCTGCAATGTTCAGTTGCTCAAAACATAATTTAGCATGGGAAATACCTTCGCCAAATTTATCTAACGCTTCTTCCAGCGGTAATTCACCTGTTTCTAATTGTTTTACAATTACCTCTAATTTGCCAAGAGCCTCCTCAAAACATACATTTTTTTGCTTGCTGCTTGTTTTATTAGCCATGTATATCCTCCTTTTCCTTACTAACAACAACAGTAAGGCGCCCTTGATGCAAAATAATTTCTAATGGCTGTTGGTGTTCTACCTGACTAGTATTTTTTACAACTTGCCCATCAAGAGTGCGAACAAGACTGTAGCCTCTAGACAGGACAGCCAACGGGTTTAATACTGTCAGTTTTTCTGCATTGATTTTTAAGATATGCTGTTTAGTTACTATTATTTTTCGTACCGACTGTCCCAATCGTTCCATATAGGAATCAAGTAGTTGTCTTTTATCAGCAAACAGTTTTTCTGGCTGATTAAATACTCTGTTAGCTCGCAATTGGCCGACAGCTTGGCGGCGTTGCTTGATATATAACCGCATATTGCTTTCTAGCATGGTTTGAAGTGTAGTAATATGCCGTTTAAGCTCATAAACATCGGGCACGACAATCTCTGCTGCCTGCGAGGGCGTTGCCGCCCGGCAATCAGCGGCGAAATCTGCTAAAGTATAATCGGTCTGATGCCCAACGGCCGATACAATTGGGATGTGAGAAGCTGCTATTGCCCGTACTACTTTCTCATCATTAAAGGCCCACAATTCCTCGATAGAACCGCCACCACGACCGACAATAATTACATCTACACTTTTTAAACGGTTAAATCCGTGGATTGCCTGTACAATCTGACCTGGCGCATCTACTCCCTGAACTTGAACTGGATATAAGGTGAGTGGTATACCCGGGTGACGGCGTTTGGCAACGGTAATAATATCACGCAGAGCAGCGCCGGTAGGTGAAGTAACGATACCTATTGCTTTAGGTAACAGCGGCAACTTTTTTTTGCGGCAGTCATCAAACAGACCTTCTGCCGCCAACTTCTCTTTTAACTGATTAAATGCAATACTTAGTTCGCCTACACCGTCAGGTATTAATTGCTCAGCATAAAGCTGGTACAGCCCGTCTCTTTCAAACACGGTAATCTGACCGCAAGCTACAACCTTCATCCCATCACGCGGCTCAAATTTTAAAAATTGTGCCCGGCTTTTGAACATGACTCCTTTAATCTGTGAACCAGAATCTTTGAGAGTAAAATAACAGTGACCAGAATAATGACTTTTGAAGTTAGATATTTCCCCTTTTACAAAAATTGAAATTAGGTTGGCATCCCGGTCAAATACATTTTTGATATATTTAGTTAACTCACTAACGGTATAGATGTTATTCATAACAATACTCCATATTTCAAATACACTGTTAATAATAATAACCTAAAAATGCAAAAAAAACCAGACATAAGTCTGGCTAAAGAATTTTTGAAGCCTTCTGCCCGGCTTGAGGTTTTGCTTATACTTAAAAGCGGGCACCAAAAAAGCGTTGCGCTACGTATCCGCCTACACTTCCCACCACGAACCAGAAAAGATACCCAGGGGGAATTAGATGTCCAACAATTGAACCAATTACTGCACCTGCCAGAATATAAGGTACCATGGTGTCACCTCCAGGCATATAATCTTTTTGTATTCTATGCAAAAAAGGCGACACTGGTGAGGCATAAGAAAATTATTGGCTGGTAACTGCAAAATAAGCAGCACCTGTTGCATTGTCAGGACTATAACTAGGTTTAGGAAAGTATAATTTTGCAAGCCCGATATCTTCAAGCTGCTTGAAGAGGTAGTTTCTGAGAAATTGATTCGCAGTTACGCCACCAACCAGTAATACATCAGTAAGACCAGTGCTGGCAATAGCCTGTTTTATCATAGCAGTCACAGCTTTGGCAATACATAACTCAACGCCAGCGGCAATTGTGGCTGGCGCAATACCTTGTGCCACTAGCTTGCGAATATGGGTCTCCGGGCCGGCAAAACTTACAGATGCTTCACGCACTGTTACAGGCACGTGAAGCGCCGGTTCGTATGCCTGCAGCGCCAACGCTTCCAGGTGAGCTCCGGCCGGAAAGTTTAGCCCTAAAAGAACGCCAATGCGATCCACTAATTGTCCGGCATGAATGTCCTTTGTACCGCCCAGAATATCAATAGACAGACGCTTTATGTCAGGTGTAGTTGTATTTTTTTTAGTTGCTCGGACAATCTCAGTTGTTCCACCAGATAAATGCACAGCTAGAAAGCTGGGAGCAGTAGGGCCACCAGCAGACCAAAGCCCGGCTAATATGTGATTTTCCTGATGACTTATACGATAAAGCGGGATATTCTGGGTAAGCGCGAGCACCTTAGCATAGCCTTCGCCTACCAAAAAAGCTGGCATATAGGAATCAGGTAATGGCCGAGGAAAAGCTGATACCCCTATAGCATTAAAGCATAGGGGCTTGTCAATCGGCAACTAGTTGAGCATGCTCATCAAGTATAGCCACCGAAGTAGTATAACAGCTGGTATCTATCCCTAATGAAACCTTCATCATAATTCTTTGTTTTTTACGATTGACCCTAAAATTCCGTTAATAAAGCGGCTTGAATCCTCGGTGCCAAAAGTTTTAGCAAGTTCAACTGCTTCATTAATAGCAACACCTGGCTGCATACGTTCCTGGCTGTATCTCATTTCATAAATAGCCATTCTGGCAATATTACGGTCAACACCAGCCATCCGGTCAATTTTCCATTCCCGTGACAGTTCAGATATATATTCGTCAATTGCTGCAAGGTTTTGCTTAGTACCTTCTACTAATGATTGGGCATACAGTCGAGTACTCTCATTCGTATCTTCCCGCTCACTCAGTACTGAATTAAGTGCCTCTTCACTGGTAGCACCTGAGTTAAAATCTAATTGAAATAATGCTTGGACAGCCATCTCACGGGCCTTTCTACGACTCATAATTTCCCTCTTTCCAAAGCAGCTACCGATTATAACCTGGCGGCAGCAGCTTGTCCAGTATTTCCATGATATCTTCTTTTTGATCAATGCGTTTACCAACAATATAACCAGCAGTAACGCAGAGTGCAATAAATAGTGTGCTGAAAAAACCAAAAGTAAGGACGAGAATACCAAAGACAAAGCCGAATACTCCCCCTAGAAGTTTACCACTATGTTGTTGCCAGATTTCCTCCAAGAGTTTGGAATTCAATGCTGTCACCCCTATTCAACACGTTGCTTAGTTTTAAAGTCATTGCTAATGTTTTCTACCGTAACTTGCACATCGGCTAATTCAATACCAACCGTATTCTTTATGTATTCATGAACACGACTTTGAATATCACCGGCAACTGTTGGAACATGACTTTCCGGGCTGACTACTGCGGTCAACCTCACAGTTATTCCCGCCTCAACTAATGAAACTTTGACCTTAATGCCACGAACACCACGAATATGTCTTGCCACCTTCTCTACCAAATTTTCCACAGCAGTAAGAGAAATATGCACATCTCCCATATCATTATGGTGAACAATGGTATCCTTCACTTTGCGAGAACGAAGTCCGGCCAAAAGCAGTCTGATACTTACCAGAAAAAAAACGGCTCCAACCAGCGAAGCTTCCCATTGACCATACACGTAAGCAAGACTTGTCCCAGCCAATTCCAAAGGAATAAGGCGTAAAGACAGGAGAATAACGGCAATTGACAAGAACGCCAATAAAAATGTGTAAATAGACAAAATGATGCGGTCAATGATCCTCATAGCGTCTCCTTTCTTTGGCCTTTCCCAATTATTATCTTACCCTAATATCTTCTTCTTTACCTTCGATGGCAAAACCTACGCCTTGAACATGAATATTAACCTCAACAACATCAAGACCAGTCATAGACTCAATGCCACGTTTAACATTTTCCTGGACTCGTAAGGCTACATCTGGTATACGGACACCATATTCAACAATGATATATAGATCGACAGCTGCTTCCCTTTCACCGACCTCAACCTTAACCCCTTTTGAAAGGTTTTTCTTGCCCAGCATCTCAGCAATACCGCCAACTAAGCCAGCGCTCATGCCAGCAACACCGGCCACCTCAGTTGCTGCAAGTCCAGCAATTATACCCACTACTTCATCAGCTATCCGAATCGAACCAACATCATTATGCTCAGTCTTTTCTATGTGTTCTCTCTTTTCCACTCCAACCCCCCTAACGCTCAGCTACCTTATAACTATATTATTATACCAAGCTTTTTCCACTTTTACAATTTTGGTCAGAAAAATATACTATAGCCGTACGCATTTTATGGTTTTGCACTAACCGTTATATCACCTGGCTTAATCCCGGAAATACGACTGATTACTTCAGCCACCTGAATAACCTCTTCTCGGGTAAGGGCTGTTGTCTTTACTACTGCACTTACTGAATTGTCGCGAACAAAGACCAGCGCATCGGCAAATCCTTTTGCTTTAATTAAGTTTTCCATTTCCACTTCTCGTTGTTTTTCTAAAGTCATTTTGAGAATTGTTTCTTGCGCTTGTTGTTTAGTATCTTGCGTGGGAGCGTTCTGGATGATTTCCCGCAAAAGGTCGGACCGTTCACTGCGTATTTTATCTCGTTCTAGACGATATTCAGTAAAAAAATCAGGCTCCATAACCGGAACAACTTGTTCAGTAAATATCGGTTTTGTAACCTGCATCGCATTAGAACGATTTGCCCTAACTTGGATCATATCCTGGTAATAGTTCCATACACCGCTAATTATCAGTAAAAGTAACCCTACTGCGACTAGCAATGAGGCAAGTTTCCCTAGTTTATTTATAGAAAAAACGGATATTATTTTCATCACTTGTTACCTCACTTTCTTTGGGGTAAAACAGTTATTTTATAGGAAGGAATTCCGAGTCCTGCTTCAATGGCTCTAGTTAGACTGGCTTTAACAGTTGAGTCATGGGCGCCCTCAGCCACTACCAGTACTCCTTTAATAATTGGCTTATACTCTTGCACCATTACTGGTCGATCAGCCCCATTTTCTTTGCTTAACAACACCTGCTGTGATTCTTTGGTTTCGGTTGTGGTACGGATACCGCCGGTATTATCTTTCTCTTGTATTGTTTTTGTTTCTTTGATGGTGTTTCTAGCATGCTCCTGCTTACTGCTTCTTTCTAGCGTTATGCTTACAGATACCGCTCCTGCACCTTTAATTTGCGCTAACAAGTTGCCGACCTTGCTCTCTAGAGCTTCTTCATAAGTACGGTTCACTGCCGGAGTACTTTTGACTGTTTCGGCGGGAATAATTGATTTAGGTGTGGCAGTAAAAGGTTCATAGAAGCTGCCAACTACCAGCAGAATAATTCCAAGTAGTCCCAACCATACTAGTCTAGCGTTAACTACCCCAGCTTTTAACAATTGACTGGGCATAATTTTTTTTGCTCCAACTAGCCATTCTTTCAGGGATGTTCCTTGCATAATCAGTAACCTCCTTAATTCATCCGCCTAACTTCAACCTGGCTGGATTTAATCTGATACAATTCTGTTATCGCCCGCGTAACTTTATCTACCACTACTGTAGACAACAGCTTTGATTCTTGGGCCGCTTCAGGGATAGTAATACCAACAGTTACTTTAGCAATTTTTTGTTCGTTAGCAGTAATTCCTGGTTCAATATATATCACTACATTTTTAATTTTGCCCATTTTTTTATTTGGTTGGGGTGTATCAGTTTCAATATTCACTGTCACTTTAGCATCAGCAACGCCACTAATGGCCATAACCGTTGCCCTAATTTGTTTGGATAAATCTCTTACATAT
>JAGGAA010000232.1 GCA_017889675.1 Bacillota bacterium
CATGACGATGGCCCATCTGGGCGTTGGCATATAAGCCATACTGTTTAAGGCGCTTCTGCTGGCACGCTCTTGCTATCTCTACTCTTTGCCTTACCTCGGCCGAGCTTTCATTTACACCACTGGCAGTAATTTCTGAATACTCCAGTCGTGGAACATGAATATTAATGTCTATCCTATCCAAAAGCGGCCCGGATATTTTTTTTATGTAACGGCGAATATCTGCCAGCGAACACGTACATTCACGCACCGAATCACCGTAGAACCCGCACGGGCAGCCGTGCATGTAACACCTCTGGGTTATATATCACGAAATGTATAGAAACCACTGCCTCATCTGAAGCTAAGCAGCCTGGTAATACTGTGGCCGAACGCCTGACTTGGGCAAGGCAGAAAAAGGAACTAACTATCAATGAACTCTCTGCATTGTCCGGTATATCCCTCACTACACTAAGCAAGATGGAAAACAACCGCTGTCGTAATCATGATGTAAAAGTGATTAAACGCTTGGCTGAAGCGCTTGATCAGCCGATATGGTTTATTGGCAGTTATGATCTACTTCCAAAAAACAGCCTTGGAGAACAGATACGTAAAATGAGATTGTATAAGGGCCAATACATTCAAGAGCTGGCAGATGAATTAGGGATAGACCCACATCTTGTTAGTCGGTATGAAAAAGGGATTGCGATGCCATCGGCAAGAATTAGAATTCACATTAATTTCCTGACCTTATGAATTCTGCTATAAACACTCTTCTTTTCTGTAAATATCTTTATCGAATGGAATATTTAAAATATAAGAAACGTATAATATTTACAATAACTATTACCCATTAAGGAGAGTGCTACCTATGAATTTCGAAGAAATTTTTTATGAAGTTATGTGGAGATCTCATACCGAAAACATAAATAGAAACAAAACTGTGTATCCCCTTCCTTGGTGGGTACAACAATATTTTAGGCATTGGTCTGATTCTTTTAACCAGGGCTTATTTTCTTCTAAGGAAACCGCCTTTTCTTCCAATGCCCATTATCGTTATTGGAATATGGTAGGTGTAAAAGATCATGAACAAAACGCTTTAGTTGGGCAAGCTGGAGAAATTGAACCTGTTTATAATAAATATTCAGTAAGTTTCTTTTTGTTTGCTCCAAATACCCAAGCTCTATACTTTCCTCAATTTTTTGACATAGGTGGCGGCTCTTTAAAACAAGAACACGAAGATGGTTATCTTCCAATCATAAAAACAACTTATTCATTACCCATTAATGTAAATGTTGAGCAAAAAATATTTGCTACTGTTGTAAATCAAAAAAGTGCCATATTATCAAGATTTAATTTACACTTTACTAATAACACATCATCCGATGTATGGTTTTGTATCTCAGTATCACCCTCAGGGCCTTCCGGGGTTCAACGTAACGATAGGTCTGGAAAATATATATCTGATAGGCGAATTTCTTTTATGAAATATATGCAAAAAGAAAATATCGTTATGGTAAATTCTACATGGGGGCCGATGTTCAAAACCGCCCCTACATATTTCGGTTTTTATGGAAATGATAAATCTCTTCAAGATCCTCAGGTTTACATTATCGACAATCCATATAATGATCTTTCAAACAAAGGAATGCTTAATAATAAACCTTCAGCACTAGACTACATAGCGGGATTTTGTAACGCAGTTTTTGCTTGGCCTATTCAGTTCTCACCTTCCAATAATACCTTCTCACTTGATATCATTTTACCAATAGATGATTACAGTGGAAATAACGATTACCAGGATTTATCTAAGGAGAGCCCTGATAGTCTTGAAATATCCACACGTACTTATTGGAAAAACAAACTCGATCAAAACGGCATTGAACTATCCCTACCATCTACCCTAGATAATTATTCTAATCTTTTTAAAATTTGCCGTTCCAATATATTAATGTTGGCCGACAACGGCAAGCTTATCCCTGGCCCAACGCTATATGACTCTTTCTGGATTAGAGATTCATCGATCGCCGGTATCGCCACTGCCTTAGTTGGAGATATAAATTTAGCTAAAAGACAGTTTGGTTATCATTACCCCAAGTTTTTTAATTATGATACTATTATTAGCGGTCCCGTATCGCTTAAAGGTTTTTGGGGAGGAGAGCATGAAAAAAGAGACAAAGAATGGGATAGTAACGGTCAAGCACTTTGGGCTCTAGGAAAACTTGACCGAATTCTTGGCAATAATCAAAATTTCGGTGCAGGACTTTATCTTCCTTATATCATCGAAGGAGCTCGATGGATACGAGAGAATAGAAGTCAGTATGGACTGTTGCACAATGGCTGGAGTGCAGAACACATTGGAGATAAAGAAAAGCCTCATTATTGGGATGATTACTGGGCTCTCGCCGGGTTATGGGAGGCAGCGAAATTAGCGGAAAGAATTGGGGCTACTGAAAAAAATGAAATATGGGCAATCTTTGACGACTTAAAAAAATCTACAGTTGATTCAATCACCTGGGTACTAAATAAGCAAAAAGAACATGGTCTATGGGAAACATTTATTCCAACAGGACCTGCCGATGTAGCTCAATTAGACTCTACTATAGTAGGAATACTTGCATATTTCTATCCTTGTCGTTTATACATGAATTCAAAGTTAGGTTCATATATAGATTGGGCTGCAAAAATGAGTCTTGATACAATTTGGGCTCACTTTGTCTCCGGTGGTTTTATGCATGATTCCGCCTGGAATTGCTACGGCCCCTATTTAACCCTTCAATTGGCACATGCCTTTCTATTAATTGGAGATATCGAAAAAATGGATCAATGCCTTAAATGGTCCGTTGATGCAAGTTTTTCTAAAATAAACACTAGTGCGGAAAATTCCCAACAATGGCAAGTTGTTTTAGGAGGTTGGAATGAACAACATTGCTATCCCATAGCAACAAATTTCAATAAAATTCCTAATGGCTCATGGTATATGGGTGATATGCCTCATGGATGGGCATGTGCCGAGTACATGATGTTATTAAGAGACATTCTTTTTTTTGAAGCCACAGAAGATAACGATCCTTGTATTTATATTGCTCCCGGTATTGCTTCTTACTGGCTGGATAATAACTCAACAATTGAAGTTAAAAATGCACCTACCATATTTGGACAGACATATGGATTCAAATTACTACATGATAAAACCAACAAGATTGTAGATATTCATATTACACAACCCATACAAGGCGTGAAATATATTTATCCCTGTCGCTTTGGCTCACAAATAGATTCCGTGACTATAAATGGTAATATCGCAAACGGATCAGTCTTTCAAAAAGAAATACATCTTCCGGAAAATGCTCAACATTTAATCATAAAATATTCGTAGGTTTAAAAACCAGGAGTAACGTAACCCGAGCCTCCTGGTTTTAACACTACTACTCCGAAATTTCTTTTCAATTTCAATATGCCCAGTACAAGTTGCCCCTATAATAAATTAGGATAAAAGCAACCTCATCACTTCCACTAGAATAATAATTTTCCTTGCACTGTCATTGTGAGGCTTCATTAATACAAAACTACATAAGTCAGCCGAAAACTTTGATATAATAGCTATAAAAACATAATGTGCAGGTGTATATATAATGAAGGCAACTGTAAACAAGTCCTTTTTTTCTAGACCAGGCCCTTCCCATTATTGACTTTGACCGCATATCTATTGCAGCTTATGCTGGTGTTTTATCTGTAGCCAGCTTTGGCAATGCAGTAAACTTCCGTGTACCAGCTTACGTTGTTGAACCAGGACAAGCGTATTTATCGGCAGCTCAATGGCGAGTAGTCGTAGAAAGAGTGCAGGACGCTGAGGAT
>JAGGAA010000233.1 GCA_017889675.1 Bacillota bacterium
TGCCACCACCATCATGTAGAGAAATACACCACTAAATAGGCCGGTTATCAAAAAACCGAACGGTCCCAGCAGAATATGAAAAAAATCATTTAGCAAGGTAGACGGTACATTGACTACCGCAAACGCAGCCGCACCAAATAAAGCGATAGTTACCAGCCAGCGTGTTTTCAACTCCGTCAGCACTTGCTGCAAACGACTAAGTGCCACAAACAGACCTGCCAGTACTATCAGTGTTGCTATACTGACCACTACCAGCGCCTTGTTGTCTTTTTTTACAACAATAAACGGCACTTCACACACCAGCGGCGGCTTCATTCCGTCTTGTAGTTCTGCTTGGAGAATGTAAGTACCACCGGTCAAATCACGTTCATCCGCATACACCGGTATCTGCAGTCGTTGCCAGGAGTCACCATTTAAGGCCGTAAAGGCTTCTAAATAATTCTTTTGACTATCCAGTGCACCGCCATTTACATCTTCATTGGTTGAGCCAGGAGTAAACAAGCCGTTCACCGACTGATGACTGGCTGCATCCAACAGCCGGACAGTAACAACAGCCAGCTTCTGCACCCCGGACGGATTTACAATATCCACTCCCAAATGCGTTACCGGATGAATGGCTTCGATTTCCTGATTAGAAGCGCCTTTGCCTATCAATAGATTTTTGTAATAATCCCATTGCCGGTCTCGCAGTACTAAGACGTTGCGGCCCATACGATCATCTGTTTTGCCGTCTTTATCCAAAGGTAAAACAATACCTGCTATGGTCACAGGCGCAGCAGCATCACCAGTCCCCACTCCTACGTTAATCGGCACCTGCTGTGTAATTTCTCCTGCTGTAACAGCAGCTGTATACTTACCAGGCGGCAGCTCTGATGCGACTTGAAAGGACAGTAAGTCATACCACTGGCTGTAACCGCCTGCCAGCAGTTCTTGCCTTGTTAGAACATAATGGTCTGCTTGTTCATTTATCTCCCAATTTTCCTGAGAACCAGCAGGACTAAAACCCGGCGGCAAGCTGATAGTTATAACGATCGCTTTACCGGCTGAATCGCGGTTTTCAATACTAAACAGCGCTGCTGTTTGCGTACCAGGAGTCACAGAATCCCTGACTTTCCCGAGATAATAGGGAAAGTGACAGGAAAAAGACAGGCCATCCTGGGCCTGACCAGTTATTGTCAGCAATACAAACAGCACTGTCACTAAACCGGTCAGTGCTTTTTTGATGGGCAAATGCTTTCCCCCTTTTTTAGCGATAAGAAAAGACTTGGCTTGTGCCATGTCCCTTAGAACGGCCGAATTGCTATGCCATCCATGGCGCAACCGGCACTAGCACCATCCGGGTGCGTCGCCGGCAGAAGCCTTAGTCGTTCAATCCAGGGAAAGTTAATCTTTCCATCTGGATAAAAAAATGCAGCCCCTGTATTTTTTAAGGGGTGCATTTTTTCCTTTTATCGTCGCATAGACAGCCTCCTTGCATAAAATCTATTATTTATGTCATAGCAGAATTGAAAAAAGAAAGGGTCAATATTGACCCGCGCCAACGGCGCAAAGTTCTAAAGGAGCGTAAAGAAAAATGGCATTAAATATTAAAACTCCTGACCGTGGAAAGTCAGGAGTAATAACCAGTAAGCGAATTAAGCTAGGTACACTTTGAAAGTGCCTACTGAATCCCCTCCCCATACCTCGTGGGTAACACGGTGATTGTCAGATAGGCAGTTCTCCTGACTTCGGATCATTGCTTGCTTAAACCTTCCCAGGACGATCATCCCAGTGGTATATCTTAAGCTTGCTCTCCATTACAGTGGCGGGACCGCGCCGGCATTTAACCGGTCTTCCCTATTAAGCCCCGTAAGGCACCTATCTCAAATATATTTAATTTTCTTCTATAAAAAAATTGTGTCTAATTAATAACCGGAATGGCCGGACGCTCTTTGCTTCTTTCGATATAAGCCCCTGCAATAGCATCTTTTACATGTTGTACATAGATATCTTGAATGCCAACATTTTCACCGAGTCCATGAATATAAGTTTCTACCTTGAATCCAGCGGCGATCAACTGCGATTTAAAGGATTCCTTATCGTCACCAGCCATATCGTTGTTTGCATGATCACCTGCAACCAACATAATTGGCATTAAAGTAACTTTTTTAATTTTATTGTCTTTTAATTCCTTAATCACATTTTCAATAGTAGGATAGCCCTCTACTGTAAATACAAAAACATTTTTTAAACCTGCATCCTGAATTTTCATTTGAAGGGCTGCATAGGCTGTATTAGAAGGATTTACGCCGCCATGACCCATTAGAGCAATTGCTTCGCCTCTTCCTAATTTAGGGAATTGAGTTTGCATTGCTTTAATGGCAATCAAATAATCATCCGGTTTTTCCCCCTCTTGTCCTGTGTAGTACAGGACCGGTCGACCAACGGAAATTTTATCAAAGGATTTCTTATAATTGTCAACTACATGCATGAGTTTTGCATATTCATCCCCAGCTTCCATATGCAGCGGTTGAATAATAATTTCTTTATAACCATCGGCTTTCAATTTATCAAGTGCCTGTTTTTCTGTATCGAAGTGCAATCCATCACGATCCGCTAATCGTTTAATAATAATACGAGAGGTAAATGCGTGGCGAACTTCATAATCGGGGAAAGCAGCTTTAATTTTATCTTCAACCGCTTCTGTTGTAATTTTACGCGTATCTGCAAAAGTAGTGCCAAAACTTACAACCAAAATTGCTTTTTTCCCTGCTGCTGCTTCGGCAGCATAGGTTTTTTGCCCAATAGTAAGGACACCAAAACATACTGTCATCAAGAATAAAGTCATCATAAACCAAATGCTTCTTTTCAAAATTCTTCACTCCTTATTTAGTACAAGTTATTTAGTGGAAATTTACAGAGAACTTAATTCACCTCCCTATTTTCGTGAAATAATAAATAAACCTACCTCTTACGTTATTTGATTTTATTTATATCATAATAGAATTGTAAAAAGTAAGGGCCAAAAATGACCCGCGCAAAAAAGCGCAATGTTCAAAAGGAATGTGGTTAAGAAAAATGGCATTAAATATTAAAACTCTCAACCGGTAAAAGTTGAGAGTTTTAAGCAGTAGAGTAAATACAAAACTCCTGGTGTACAAACCAGGAGTGAATTAGCTCAGAACGCCAAAAGCGCCTACTGTAATCCCCTCCCCATACCTCGTGGGTAACAAACGGTGATTGTCAAATAGGCAGTTCTCCTGACTCCGGATCTTCGCTTGCTTAAACCTTCCCAAGACTATCATCCCAGTGGTATATCTTAAGCTTGCTCCCCGTTACAGTGGCGGGACCGCGCCGGCTTTTAACCGGTCTTCCCTATTAAGCCTTTAAGGCACCTATCTCGTACATATTCAGTTTTCTTCGATGAAATTAGCATAACACCGTAGGAAGCGGTTGTCAATCCATAATATGCTTTTAATGTTTAAATATTAGGAATATGTAAAACCACGGTACATATCCCTCTATTTTTACTTTTACCATTGGGTATACAAGCATTTGGGTCATAATAAAAAAATAAGGGCCAAAAATGGCCCGCGCCAACGGCGCAATGTTCGAAAAGAGCGTTTGAGAAAAATGGCATTAAATATTAAAACTCTCAACTACTAAAAGTTGGAAGTAATAACCAATACGTAGAAGCTAAGACTCACTTTATATCATAATAGAATTTTAAAAAGAAAGGGTCAAACTGACCCGCGCCAACGGCGCAATGTTCAAAAGGAGCGTTTGAGAAAAATGGTATTAAATATTAAAACTCTCAACCGGTAAAAGTTGAGAGTAATAAACAGTAACTTTAAAAGCATTTACTGTAATCCCCTCCCCATACCTCGTGGGTAACAAACGGTGATTGTCAAATAGGCAGTTCTCCTGACTTCGGATCTTGGCTTGCTTAAACCTTCCCAGGAACTACATCCCAGTGGTATATCTTAAGCTCGCTCCCCGTTACAGTGGCGGGACCGCGCCGGCTTTTAACCGGACTTCCCTATTAAGCCTTTAAGGCACCTATCTCATCGATATTTAATTTTTATTACGTATATAGAATACCATTTTGAGTAACAGTTGTCAACCCTCACTCCGCTTATCATAAATTCTCTTATTCTCATACATTCGCTTATCGGCTTCCTTAAGTAGGCACTCTGCTTCTATCTCACCACTATCTGCAGCACCAACACTAACACTCAGCGCTAAATTTGCATACGTTGATTTAGGTTTCCACCAATTGACATTACGTTGTATCCGCTTGATAATGCTGTGCGCTTGTCCTAAAGTCATGTCTGGCATAACTACGACGATTTCGTCACCACCATAACGAAAAGCCCGGTCAGCGGTACGAATGCTATTTTTTACAATCTGAGCTGCTGCACTGATTAACATATCGCCTGCCACATGCCCATACTGGTCATTGACTGGTTTCAATCCATCAATATCAATCATTACTACTGTAAATGGTATTAGCTGTACTTTGTTACTTTGACAATAATCAGCAAAAAACCTGTCGAAAGAGTGACGGTTTAAGAGCCCTGTCAATTTGTCATGCTCTGCTAAGTAAGTAACTTCTTCATACAATCTGGCGTTCCGGATAGCAATAGCCGTCTGGCTGGCCAGCGTTTCCAACAGTTCCACCCGTTCTAGGGAATTCTCTCCTTGGCTAATCCGTTCCACATATAAAATTCCAAGTAGCTCGGTTCGGTAGATAATGGGAACATACCATTTTGTCAGATTGTTTTTTTCGTCATCAACTGTTACTGTCTGCAGTGTATTACGTAATTTTTCGGCTGCGTTGTGACAGTCTTGTCCGAATATAGACGCATTGCTTTTACTATTTTTCTCATACCCACCTGAGGTATCCTTGTCTTTTTTATGGAGCAAATATATAGTTGCCTGATTCACTACTATGCTCCTTTTTATTATTCTTAAAATGCCATCTAGTACTTCATCAATACTGAGAGCAGATGTAATTATCTGGGCTGCTTGATACAAAGCAGCCTGCCTTTCCAGAGCCGCACTTAAACTACGGGAAACTACTTCCCGTTCAGTAACATCAATAGTAACCAACACTGTGCCAACGAAATTACCCTGCTCATCAATGACCCGTGAATACCTATTTTCGATAAATTTACTGCCACGCCCCATAAGGCGATACCACTCATTTTTTTCACCCGTCCGCAGTTGAGTCAGCTTGCCCTCTAAAATTTTGTGCCGATGCCGCGGATAGCA
>JAGGAA010000234.1 GCA_017889675.1 Bacillota bacterium
CTTACCATTTTGGTCGAAGCGTTTCAGCCTATTTCGCTTCCTCCAGCGTAACGATTTCTACAGTGATTCACTTTACGTTCTCCATAGCTTTCTTACCCTAGCAGTTATCCCAGTTTTAGGCTACTCGGATTCCCACATTGTCTTGTGAGCTTTCTAACCCAAACGTTACCGTTCACGCTAGTCATAATAGGGTTACCCCGAATGGATAGGGTAGCCTTTCGGCAATATATCATGCGACTTCTTGTCGCACTTGACTACCCTCGATCAGAATGAAGTATGCATCTTGGGCTAGTGCCACACCGATTACGAGCGTTGCTTAAACCATCTAGAATAAGTCCTTTAGTCATCGGCTATTGACGGAACCCAACCATTTTTCATTTTATTTTCATAATCAGTTGATATAATTTTATTACATATACAATCTTTGTGAAGATTTACGCGAGGGGGATTTCGATGAGGCTAGTTGACAACATGAATTATTTTTTCAAATCGAACGGGTTTTCCATCAGTGACCGCAGTGAAATCGCCCAGCCAAAATTCTCTAATATCTGGGTCGTTTCTGATGAAGACTACTGCTGTTTGGCTTTAGCGCAGGCTGGGTCACGGGCTTCTACCAGATGGTAAAAGGAGCTCACTTTCTCAGTCATACTGTTGTTACCATGCTGGGGGTATGGCTGATAATCCTCATGATTTATCGACTGACGGGAGGTGAGGCTGATGAAACCGCAGTACACTTTGTATAGAAATACTCGCTATGCTCTGGCTGGTCTGATTGACATGCTACAGCATGAAAGCTCTTTTCGCGGGGAAGTGCTGGTCACCGGCCTTTTGCAACTGGCCATATCTTTTGTTGATATGCCTTTTGGCTACATGGGGATACTAAGATTATCCTTGCTTCTCCCGCTGTTTGCTGAAGCCATCAATAGCTCCATTGAACGGACTGTTGATCTTGTGACAACAGAAATCCATCCACTGGCCAAACAGGCTAAGGATTTGGGCAGTGCCGTTGTCTTTATATCTATACTGTTGACTACTCTTATATGGGGCTTTATTTTCTATGATCTGTTCTGCTTAAGATAGAGACTTCGCAAAAAAAGAGGGGGTTTCCATGAGGGTATTACTTGCCGAAGACGACTTTCATTGATGTTGCCCCAACGCTGTTAGGTTTACTTAATTGTTCCTACACCTCGCGGTTTATGGGTTATGATATCAATATATAAAGAGGGTAAGTACGGTGCGGTTCATTGATAAAGATTAAGCGGAAATCGGGAATAGGATAAGTTGGTATCCAAGGTGTGACGTTATTTTGCATTTTTCAACAATACCGCACTATTTTGCGATGCTCATGTCCACACATTATTATAATCCATCCAAAACCGTATTATTATTTTTGTATTGTGATTAGGGGAGCTGGTTTATTGAAAAGCAACAGTAATCTGTAGGTATTTATCGAATTATATCGATGAAGAGACGGCATCAAGAATTTTATTCGGGACTTGGCTCACAGACGGATGGGTCAGGCGTGATTACGGTTAGGCCGTGATCGTTTATAAGGTTATAGGGGGGAAATAATGCTAGAAGCACTAGAGCCGATAAGGATCTTTATTATGTGGGCTGCGATTATCTCTGTTGCTACAATTATTGCCCATTACGATAACTGATACAGATAGGACGCGGGGATGCTTTTAAAGCTCATACCCATACGTATATTTACCAAACACCAGAAGTTCCATCAGATGGTCTTTATTATATTCCAGCCACTTCGTCGGGAACCCATAAGGAGAATAATAACGCAACAACTAATTCAACAGGCGGCACTGAAACCCGTCCTCGCAACGTAGCCTTACTAGCTTGCATTAAATACTAGGTTTTAACTCTCTGTAAATGAGGTTGCCGCCGGCCGGGTTCGTCCTGGTGGGCGTTTTTTGTTTTTGTCAAAGAAAGTATTATTGCCTCAGGGGTTAAATAACTAATTCACAAAATTACTTCTGCGACAATAACATAACCAAGGAGGCGTTTTATATGAAAAAAGTTACCTTGGAACAATTAAAGCAACTTGCAATAAATAGCAAGGATGATTTACGCATGAAGGCGCACTTGATAAACAGGGATATTACCTTGTACCTGCATTGGTCTGCCAGTCATTATGGTCAGTTTTTTTATAACTATCATATCAACGTTGACCAAGATGGTAGTGTTTATGCTAATGCTGATGATTTGTCTAAATTAAAAACTCATACGTGGAACCGAAATTCTGGGGCGATTGGTATTGTATTAGCATGCTGCTATAATGCAGATACTAGCGATTTTGGGCCAGAGCCGCCAACCAAGGCACAAATTGAAGCAATGGCACAGATTGCGGCTGTGCTTTGTGAAGCATTAGATTTAACCATCGACATAGATCATGTTATGACACATGCAGAAGCTGCTGATCTTGATGATTATGGTCCGGCTACTACTTGTGAGTGTTGGGATTTATGGTTTTTGCCTGGCACAGAGAAAGGCGAAGGTGGTAATTTGATTCGGGGGAAAGCATGTTTTTATCTGCAAAACGACGCAGGCTAAGTCTTCACAATTTAATATATATTGGCGTTGAGGTGGTAACATGAAAACCTACGTAAGCATCACAGCCCAACACGATAATTCCGGCAGCATCCATCCATTAATCATGCACTGGCCGGACGACCGCAAATTCGAAATTGACCGTATCCTGAACGTTCGCATGGCACCGTCGCTGATCGGCGGCACGGGATGAGATATGTTTGTCGGATCAGGAACATAATATAGAGTGAGTTTTAGTACTGTGTTAATTTGGTCGCTCATCTGAGCGGCTTTTCCTTTTATATCCTCTTTACACCTACAAACATTTGTTCTATAATAATACCAAACAAATGTTTGCAAGGGGCGATTGTAATGCGTTCAGACAAACCAACAGCAATATTAAAATTTCTACGCGAATACTCGCATTTTTACCCGCCAACTGTCAGGGAAATCGGTGCGGCCGTCGGACTAAAAAGCAGCTCAACCGTACATACTCATTTAAGTGTACTGGAATCTAAAGGCCTGATCGCGCGTAAGCCTGGCGGCCCGCGATAGTATAATGCGCACCATCCTGCACGTCGACCTAAATAACTTTTATGCTTCTGTCGAGTGCCTTTATAGGCCGGAAATCCGTGATAAGCCAGTAATTGTTTGCGGTGATGCCGAATCACGTCACGGAATAGTTTTGGCTAAAAATCAAATAGCAAAACAAGCCGGTATTAAAACCGGCGAGGTGATTTGGGAAGCTAAGCTAAAATGTCCAGGATTAGTTCAAGTGTCAGCTGATTTTAAAAAATATCTTCGATTTTCACGAATGGCCAGAGCGATATATGCTGACTACACGGACCAAATAGAGAGCTTCGGTATTGATGAGGCGTGGATCGACGTAACCGGCTCTCTTAAACTGTTCGAATCAGGGCCTAATATTGCTAATATAATCCGGCAGCGGTTTAAAACAGAGATAGGCCTTACTGCATCCTCTGGTGTGTGCCGGGGGATTATTTTTAGGAGAACTAGTCCATCCTGGTATATAGGAGTCAGACCGATGATGATTTTAGAAAGCTGCCCATGATTATTTTTTTTGATTGGTGATTAAATCTGCAATACCAGTTTCCTTTACAATATTTGTAAGCTTCGCATTGTCAGCTATCCACTGATCACCGAATTCATCTGGACCTTGATACCTTACCTCCATGCCAACATTTTCCATAATTTTTCTAAATTCGGGTTCGTTGATAATCTTTTTTAATCCTGCTGCTAATTTTGCCTTTTCGTCTGCGGGAA
>JAGGAA010000235.1 GCA_017889675.1 Bacillota bacterium
CCGAACCCTGATGCAAATGCTGCCAGGCACTGACTTCATTTGTTCCGGTTACAGCGCAACTCCGAACTATGATAACATGTTTGCCGGTTCCAACTGGGATGTTGATGACTATGATGACTGGAATATTCTCCAACGCGACCTTATGATTGATGGTGGTCTCAAACCGGTATCAGAAGAAGACGTTATTGCTATCCGTAGTAAAGCGGCCAAAGCCATTCAGGCAGTATTTAATGAGTTTGGTTTCCCGGCTATTACTGATGCCGAAGTGGAAGCAGTTACTTATTGCCATGGCACCAAAGAAATCATTAAACGGAATGTTGTTGAAGACCTGAAAGCTGCCGAAGATATGATGAAACGTGGCATTACTGGTGTAGATATCGTAAAAGCCCTTGCCAAATCCGGTTTTGCTGATGTTGCTGAAAATGCACTAGGTGTTCTTAAACAACGTATTTCTGGCGACTATCTCCATACCTCAGCAATTCTCGATAAAAATCTTAACGTTATTAGCGCTGTAAATAACAAAAACGACTACGCTGGGCCGGGAACAGGCTATCGCCTCAGCAAAGAACGTTGGGATGAAATTAAAGACATACGCCAAGCGATAAAACCGTCTGATTTTGACGTTTGATTTAGAGGAAAGGTGGATGGAAATGGAAATTAACGAACAATTGATTCGCGAAATAGTAGGGCAGGTTCTTGCCGGCATGGCGCAGCCTGGAGCTCCTAAAACAGCGGCCGCAGCAACCGGACGTCCCATGACCCTCGTGGAAAAAGGGGAAGCTCGTCCAGGTACCCGATCAGACGAAGTTATCATAGCTTTGGCTCCGGCCTTTGGCAAATATCAGAATAAAACTATTGTAAATGTACCCCATAGTGATGTACTCCGCGAAATGATTGCAGGCATTGAAGAAGAAGGCGTGCATGCAAGAGTAATCCGGGTTCTCAGAACCTCTGACGTAGCGTTTGCTGCTCATGACGCTACCAAGCTTAGTGGGTCAGGTATCTCTATTGGTATCCAATCCAGAGGCACTACGGTAATTCACCAAAAAGGTTTACCGCCGCTGAGCAATCTCGAATTGTTCTCACAATCCCCATTACTCGATCTTGAGGCTTATCGACAAATCGGTAAAAATGCTGCTCAATACGCGAAGGGTCAATCCCCTACTCCAGTACCAACTAAAAACGACCAAATGGCCCGGCCTAAATACCAGGCTATTGCAGCAGTACTTCATATTAAAGAAACTGAACACGTAGTTCCCGGCGCTAAACCGGTCGAACTCGATGTGCAGTTTTAACTAGGCGGAGGTGAAAATAAATGTCAGAAAATAAAATGTTAGAAGATATCGTTCGTGAGGTATTAAAATCTATGGCTGGCGCTCCCGCTTCTCAAGCAACTACCTGTCAGGCTCCGGCATCAACTGGTCTTTGTCCTGAACGTGACTATCCGCTAGCTAGCAAGCGTCCCGAACTGTTAAGAACTCCTACAGGCAAAACATTGTCAGATATTACCTTAGATAAGATTATGAGCGGCGAGGTAAAATCCGAGGATGTTCGTATTACCCCGGAAACTCTTAGAATGCAGGCCGAGATTGCTGATGGCGTAGGCAGATACCAGTTTGGTGATAACCTGCGTCGTGCAGCTGAAATTGTTGCTATTCCGGATGATCGTGTTCTGGAAATTTATAATGCAATGCGCCCCTATCGTTCCACTAAACCAGAATTACTAGCTATCGCCGAAGAACTCGAAGTAAAATACAATGCGAAAATTAATGCCGCTTTAGTGAGAGAGTCCGCAGATGTATATGAGCGCCGGAACCGTCTCAGAGCGGACTAAGGTGGGAGCTCTTATGCCTATCATTGCAGGCGTGGATATAGGAAACTCCACAACTGAAGTGTGTTTGGCCCAGATTGAAGCAGGCCAAATAAAAAAATATGTAGCCAGCAGTATTATTAAGACAACAGGCATCAAAGGAACACTGGCTAATGTACCTGGTATTATTATCGCGCTACAAGAGGCGGTAAGAACTGCTGGACTAAGCTTGAATGAGATAGGTCAAATACGGCTTAACGAAGCGACGCCGGTTATTGGTGATTTGGCTATGGAAACCATCACGGAAACCATTATCACCGAATCCACCATGATCGGGCATAACCCATCTACTCCTGGGGGAATTGGGTTAGGTGTTGGCATGACAATCACCTTTAGTCAGCTTGCCGGGAGTCAACCAGGGGCGAAAATTATCTGTTTGATTCCGAAAGGCATTGATTTTGAAGATGCTGCGCGTGGCATTAATTCTGCCCTGAAGCGTGGTGTGGCCGTGCAAGGTGCGATAGCACGGCAAGATGACGCTGTGCTTATCGCAAATCGGTTGGAGCAGGTAATACCTGTTGTTGATGAAGTTACTTTAATCGAAAAAGTTCCGGTGGGTATGCTGGCTGCTGTTGAGGTGGCTGAGGCTGGGCAGACGATTAAGACTTTATCCAATCCCTATGGAATTGCTACTGTATTTGATCTTACACCAGAAGAAACGAAAATGGTTGTACCCATTGCCAGAGCTTTGATTGGCAATCGCTCAGCCGTTGTTGTCCGTACTCCTGAGGGGGATGTAAAAGCTCGCTCCATTCCAGCTGGTTTCATTACTATCGTAGGGCAAAAGGGCAAAGCTGATATTGATGTCGAGGCAGGTGCAGCCGCTATCATGGAAGCCGTGGAACGAGTGCAGCCGGTTGTTGATGTACAAGGTGAAGCAGGTACTAATGTGAACGGTATGTTGGAAAGAGTGCGGCAGGTAATGGCTGAACTTACCACCCAGCCGCTAGCTGACATGAAAATCCAGGACATATTAGCTGTTGATACCTTTGTACCGCAAAAAGTACAAGGCGGTTTAGCCGGGGAATTTGCGCTGGAAGGTGCGGTGGCATTGGCTGCTATGGTTAAGACCAGTCGCTTGCCTATGCAGCAGATCGCCAACAAACTTCAGGCAGAACTGGGAGTAAGTGTCGTGATTGCCGGTGTTGAAGCCAACATGGCAATTCGCGGTGCCTTAACCACTCCAGGCACAGATACACCGCTGGCCATTTTAGATATGGGCGGTGGCTCTACCGATGCTGCCATCATTACCAGAGACTGTCAGACCCACTCCATTCATTTGGGTGGGGCTGGTGATATGGTAACCATGCTGATTAATTCCGAACTGGGACTCAATGATTTTGACCTGGCAGAAGATATAAAGAAGTATCCATTGGCTAAGGTTGAAAGTTTATTTCATGTCCGGTTGGAAGATGGCACAGTAAAGTTTTATGATAAACATTTGCCGCCACATGTATTTGCCAGGGTGGTTATTTTAAAAGATGACGGTATGGTTCCGATACCTGTTGACCATGCGCTTGATCGAATCCGGCATGTACGGCGGGAAGCCAAGAAACGTGTTTTTGTTACCAATGCGCTCCGCTCCTTGAAGCGGGTTGCGCCTACTGGCAATATCCGGCATATTGAATTTGTCGTATTAGTCGGCGGTTCAGCTATGGACTTTGAAGTACCTGATATGGTAACCGATGCCTTGGCGGAATATGGTATCGTTTGTGGACGTGGTAATATACGCGGCAGCGAGGGACCTAGAAATGCTGTTGCTACAGGTCTGGTACTGTCTTATCTTGATAGTGAGGCGTGAGCATTATGCAGTCAGCTACAACACTAAATCGACCCAGCATAATTATTTGTACCTCTCCCGATCCAGCATGCGAAGCTAAGCTGCGGGAACTTCGAGCTGGAATGGAAGAAGAAGGCGTACCCTGTTCGCTCGT
>JAGGAA010000236.1 GCA_017889675.1 Bacillota bacterium
TGATATTGAGTTGCTAGAATCCCTGGCCAAAAACATTAAAGCTACTGCTCTTTGTGGTTTGGGTCAAACTGCTCCTAATCCTGTATTGTCTACCTTGCAATATTTCCGCGATGAATATGAAGCCCATATCAAAGAGAAACGTTGTCCGGCAGGTGCCTGCACAAAACTGTTGTCGTATGCCATTTCTGATAGCTGCAAAGGTTGCGGTTTATGCAAAAAGGTATGTCCGGCTGAGGCAATCAGTGGCGAAAAGAAAGCGCAGCATGTGATTGATAGTGCTAAGTGTATTAAATGTGGTGCTTGCTTTGGCAAATGTCCGTTTAAATCAATTACTAAAGGCTAAAATTGCCACTAGATTTCCAGTAATATATCCCAATAGTGATTGGGTGAAGAGAGGGTGACATGACGATGGAAATGGTTAATATAACAATTGATGACCGGCAAGTTGCTGTGCCGAAAACATCGACTGTTTTGGAAGCTGCACTTTCGCTTGGAATAAAAGTCCCGACTTTATGTTATCATCCTGAGTTACGTGCAGAAGGGGCTTGCCGGGTGTGTATGGTAGAAGTTCAAGGCGCTCGTAGCTTAGTTGCATCTTGCGTTTATCCGGTAAATGAGGGAATGGTGGTTCGTACTAACACTGCTGCTGTCCGCGAAGCGCGTAAGACCGTAGTAGAGTTGTTACTGGCCAATCATCCGACTGACTGCTTATCCTGTCAACGTAATTTAAACTGCGAACTGCAAAATATTGCGTCTGACGTTGGTGTTAGAGAAATTCGCTTTGAGGGCGAAAAGAAAAACTATCCGCTAGATGATAAAAATCCGTCGTTGGTTCGCGACCAAAGCAAATGTATTTTGTGTGGACGCTGTATCCGTGCTTGCAGCGAACGTCAGGGCGTACATGTTTATAGCTTTGCAAACAGGGGGTTTGATACTACTGTTGTGCCAGCTTTTGGCTTAGGGTTAGATCAAGTTGCCTGTACCTATTGTGGTCAATGTGCTGCCGTATGTCCGACAGGCGCTATTGTTGAAAAAGACGATACCGAGGCAGTGTGGGCCGCTATCAGCGATCCGACAAAACATGTAATTGTGCAGACAGCGCCTGCTGTTCGCGTAGCTTTGGGCGAAGCGCTTGATTTGCCTAATGGTACGATTGTTACCGGCAAAATGGTGGCTGCGCTAAAACGGCTGGGTTTTGATAAGGTATTTGATACCAACTTCAGCGCTGACCTTACTATCTGGGAAGAAGGCTCAGAGCTTATTGAACGTTTGACTAATGGTGGTACTTTGCCGATGATTACCTCCTGCAGCCCAGGTTGGGTTAATTTCATCGAATTGAAATACCCTGACCTGTTAGCCCATTTATCAACCGCCAAGTCGCCACAACAAATGTTTGGCGCAGTGGCTAAAACTTATTATGCTGAAAAAGCAGGTATTGATCCCAAAGATATTGTTTCTGTATCGATCATGCCTTGCACAGCTAAGAAAGCCGAAGCGGCTCGTCCTGAAATGAATTCTAGCGGCTATCAAGATGTTGACTTTGTTTTGACAACTCGTGAATTAGGTCGCATGGTCCGTGAAGCAGGCATTACCTTTGCTAATTTGCCTGAGGCTGAATTTGATGCACCGCTTGGTGTTGGTTCAGGCGCGGGCGTAATCTTTGGCGCTACTGGTGGCGTAACAGAAGCCGCTCTTCGGACAGTAGCTAAACTGGTATCAGGTAAGGAACTTGATAATATCGAGTTTCAAGCTGTTCGCGGTATGACTGGTATTAAAGAAGCCTCGGTTCAGTTAAAAGAAGGCTTAACCGCTAAGGTTGCTATAGC
This sequence comes from Bacillota bacterium, assembly GCA_017889675.1. Taxonomy (GTDB): domain Bacteria; phylum Bacillota; class Negativicutes; order Sporomusales; family Sporomusaceae; genus Sporomusa. The sequence continues at coordinate 1,827 of JAGGAA010000236.1, forward strand.
CCATACATTAGCCAATGCACGTGTATTACTTGAAAAAATTCGTGCTGGCGAAGCAGATTATCATTTTATTGAAATTATGGCCTGCCCAGGTGGTTGCTCCGGTGGCGGTGGACAGCCAATTATTACTTCAGCTGAAAAACGCCAAAAACGTATGGATGCAATTTATGAGTGTGATCGTTCTTCTGAGATTCGGAAGTCACATGATAATCCGGCAATTAAAGAACTGTATGCTACTTGGCTCGGAAAACCATTGGGTGAAAAATCGCATCATCTTCTCCATACCCACTATCATAAGCAAGATAAATGCTAAAAAAAGATAAGGGTTGTCTTCGTAGACAATCCTTTTTCTTTTTTTTTTATTATAAATTATGATAATATGTGAAAAGATATAACAAATAAAGCTTTTTTGGAAATATTTAAGAAGGAAATTTACCGCAGAGTGAGAATTAACTACTAGTAATCAAAAAGTTGATATAAGCTGCTTGTGAGCGCGAACTATTGCTGGGGAGAGTTGTTAATGAAAGATAGTAAAGAGAATGCGGTAATTTCTAAAGCAACGATTGATCGGTTGCCACTATATTATCGTACCCTTAAACTTAGTCAAGAAGAGGGTATAGAAATAATATCCTCCGATGAATTGGGCCGAAAGATCGGGGTTACTCCTGAACAAATACGTAAAGACTTATCGGCATTTGGTGAGTTTGGTAAGAAAGGTGTAGGCTATTATGTGCGGGAGCTTATGCGTAATATTGGCGAGATACTAGGCCTAAACCGCAAATGGAATATTGCTATCGTCGGTGTTGGCCATATGGGATGGGCTTTGGCTAATTATTCTAATTTTTCTTCGCAGGGATTTCAAATACAGGCAATATTTGATATTGATTCTGACAAAATTGGTCGTTATATTAATGAGGTAGAAATTTATCATATTGACAAAATGCAAGAAATTATTCAGAAATGTGATATCCAGATTGGTATCATAACAGTACCGGCTGTGTATGCTCAAAATACGGCAACACGTCTTGTTGAAGCGGGAGTTAAAGGTATATGGAATTTTGCGCCTATGAAAATAAATGTTCCTGCCAATATTCATGTTGTTAGCGAAGATTTATCGGTAGGGTTAAGCAGTATTTCTTACTATCTTTCGCGACAAGACGGGTAAATTAATTTTTAATAAAAATATTTATTGAAAAAATTAGCAGGAATTTAACACATTATAGAGAATAATTGCAAAGCAATATAATATTGTAATAACATAAGTTCATACCATACAGACAGGTGACAAGCATTATTGATACCTAAAAGTATAATAGCTTACGTAAGCCCTTATGATCTTTGTGTGACCCGTAAGTAAGCTCGCACCTTGGCTTGTTTTGTTAATACAAAATCAATCCAAGGTGCTTTTTATTGTATACATAATGCTTGTTAGAATAGTTTTTGTCTTTTTTCTAACAATAACAGCGGCTATAGTATTCATTGTATAAACTTTTCACAAGGTGAATATTGCCTGGCATACTCGCTTCCTGGAAACAGGCAGTATGAAAATACAATAGAAAGAAGGGCTTTGCAGCACTTCTTTCAGATGCACTAAGGAATACATACTTATAAGGGAGGAATTTTATAACATGTGCACAGCTAATACCGAGAGCCTGAAACAAAAGATGGCTGAGTACACCGGCAAGGTGGAAAAAGCGCTGACCAAATTTCCAGAACGCAAAAACCTGCCTCAAAACAGGGTGTATACTCCACTTGATGTTCAAGGTCTTGATTATGAGAAAGATCTTGGTTTTCCCGGCCAATACCCTTTTACTCGTGGTGTACAGCCTACTATGTACCGTGGTCGTTTCTGGACCATGCGTATGTACGCTGGCTTCTCAACAGCAGAGGAGTCTAACAAACGCTATCGTTATCTTTTAGAGTCAGGTGGTACTGGTTTATCTTGTGCGTTTGATTTGCCAACGCA
>JAGGAA010000237.1 GCA_017889675.1 Bacillota bacterium
CTTAGTCTTGCTGCCGCTAGGTATCTTGCTGTTAACTTTCAGCATGCTTTTTGATATATCTTTGCTCCTGTCACACGGCAGCTGCTTCTCAAACTCTTCGCGAATACTCTTACTATCGCTTTTCTCTGAATTGAACGGCCATATCTCCGTCCCGCAATCCGGGCAGCATAGGTAGGCATCCTTCTTGTAATATATCATACTGGACTGACAGCTAGGCACCGGGCAAAGCATGTCCCTGGGTACAAAGTTATTTCTTAATTCCTTGCAATCCTTACATTTCTTATGCTCTGCATGATTAGCACTCCAATAGATACATTTACCACAACTCTTATTCATTGTCATATGTACCCCACCCCCATATTATTTAAATGCGGAAATAGGGCAGACTAGCTGCCCTTTATTTATGCCTTATTACGCTGTTTAGACCTCTTTGCTATCTGGCGCTTGTCCTTCTTCTTGTCTCGTTCTGCCCTCTTCTTAGTCGCCCAACTAGCTAACGGCGTGGCAGCTTTCAGATCAATAAAGGTTTCATTCTTTCCGGCCAGTTCGCGCACTGCTTCGACTTCCAATTCTTGCGGCACTTCAAGAAAAGGGCTCCTCATTATCTTTTCCATTTCTTGCTCGCAGCTTCTACCTTCGCCCATTACTCCAAGCCTGATCAAGTGGCCATTGTCAACGTTCATAATCTATTCCTCCCCATCCTTCTCTGCAATCTCTTCACACCAGTGATCAACCTGTTCCAGCACCCATTGCACCAGTTCTTTTTCAGCTTCTTTCATGTTCTCAGCTCAATGGTTACGGTTTCTTCAATGCCGTAGAATTGTAACGAGGCTTTGTATTGTTTCAGTGGTGCTGGTTGCATAGGAGTAGTATCCTCCCCATTCCCGGCAAGGGCTTGCTGAATTAGAGTACCGCTGCTGTAAAGGCTTACGGGTTACATTCCTTACATATGTGTTATCCTCGGCTCCTAGATAGTCAATTAATAAAGTGTCAAGCCTCTTAATGCCGTCCCATACGAGACTCTTTGCCGTCCCATACGAGACTCTTTAGATAGCTTTGAACATCGTTAAATGTGTTTTTATGGGAGCATAATCCTAAAGCATCATCAATTTTAGCAGGCCCTGTTATGCTGTATGTAAATTCAAGATAATCCCTTAACCCCATATCAGGTAATTGTGTGCAATGATGTACAACGATGTGTAACGGTGTATTTTGATTTTTATAATAGTTAACATATTTCCAAATTAGCGAAAAAACTCTAAATAACCTTAATATCTTTTGATTTGTAATCTTTTCCCCCCTAATGTTTTTAATTTCTTAATCAAGGTCATTATTTTGCGATTATGTTCTACGGGGATACGCCTTCCAAAATGCCTTTCTACAAACCTTTCACGACCCTGAATTTGATAAAGCATTTTCAGATAATCGTCTATCGCATTATCTGGTATCTTAATGTACGCCATATTCCTTCCTCCTTTCTGCATCTATGTGCATCAGTTTGTTACAGCTATATTGCTCACTTCTTCTATGCCCCTCTTTTGGTACTGTTTTTAAGTTTTTATGGTACATTTAAAATAGAACTGACTGGGAGGGGCCAACATGTCAACTAAGCCGATCACTATTCGCATTTACAACAACAAAACCAAAGCAATGTTGCATAAGTTAGCCAGGAAACATATTCGCTTTATCAGTCAGGAAGTAGAGTGGATTGTCCAGCAATACATAGAGGATTACGAAGTTAAAAATGGAGAAATTAATATAGATGATGAATTGGTTGACGAGGATGATTGTTAGCCTGTTCGCGGTAGAGGTTTGCAGGATTTTACAATTTACCCCAGAAGTATTTAGGTTAATACTTTTGATGAGTTGATTCCTTGAACTCAAAAACTTGCGAAATGGCACTTAGTGAACTGTTAAAATTAACCAAAGAACCAAACATAACTATTGCTATCCCGCTAGCAGAATTAGAACACGTATTTGGCCTACCGGGAAATGATGTTGAATCAGCTCTTTCGTCATTAAGTAAGGATGGTATAATCACTGTCCGTTTTTGCCCAAGTGATATATCCATCTGTGTGCTCCCGGCGGCTTTCGGATACTTTCAGGAAAAGCAGGAAGCCGAAAAGAGACAGAATAAATTATTAATATGGGAGATATTTAAATGGGCATTGCCGATAATTTTGTCAATATTGTCATTAGCAAAATTTTACGAAAAAGAAATTACCTCCACATGGCAACAATTAACGCAATTATGGAAATAAACAACGGAAACCATGTATAGATAAATGATTTAGGTTTTCCCGCGCATTCCAGATTGTAAAGTCTAGCTAAAATACTATCTACTTCCTTTTGGAAGGCAAAGAAACTACCAATTGTAACAAGGTGTCGTCCCTCTAGATATTCCACTCGTTCTTCTATGGACTGATTATCCATCTTTTTCACCTCCCTCACCCAGTTTTCGGCAGCGTTGCTTGACCTAAAAGGATTGTAACGTTGTATCACTGATATTGATATTTAAAGAATGAAGGTACTGTTTTGAAACTAAATTACGATTTTATAAGAGAGTTATTGCTGGCAATTGAAGAAAAAACCGATGGCATTGTGAATTTCGACTATCCAGATATAATCGGTGATCGCTTCCCGACCATATCGACGAGTATGATTGAGTACCACATCAAATTTCTTCACGATGCTGGTTTTATACAATGTCCAAGAAGTTCGCATTTGCTCATTATCGACATAACCCCAATAGGGAGGGATTATTTGGATAATGTTCGCAATATCGATATTTGGGAAAAGACAAAAGATACAGCAAAGTCGTTAGGGCCAATAACTCTTGATGTAATTAGAGAAGTGGCTAAAGCTTTGATTCTTGGTCATTTTGGTTTGAAGTAATTTTAACGAAACTATTGTTTTCAGCACGTATTTTTGCTTCCTCAAAAACTTGATCTATAAATGACACTGGGATTTCATGCCTTGCCAGTACGTCAACAATCTCTTTTGCGGCTGGCAGTGGGTTTACCGTTTTCATTTTCTCATATCCCCCTCGTTTGTTACCCTGTTTTCGGCAGCGTTGGCTGCTGGTCGGTTAGGTCGTCAATTGTTACCCCTAGAGCATCAGCTATTTTTTTTGCTATTGGTAATGTTGGCTGAGATGCTCCGTTTCGATATTCAGATATCGACGTCTGACTTACACCGGATAACTTAGACAACCTATAACCACTTATCTTTTTATCAGTCATGACCTGATTTAAGTTCATAAATATTCAACCTCCTTTCACCATTAATATTACTTCGTGTTTACGTAATAATCAATATGTTTTCCGAAGTATTTTAAAAATTATTTTTATATGTTATGCTAAGGTATAACGAAGTATAAAGAAGGGGAATAGAATGGATACCTTTGCCGATAAACTTAAATCAATCCTTATTGACAAAAACATAACTCCTTATCGCCTTTCCAAACTATCTGGTATAGGTCAATCTTCGTTAAGCGACATATTAAGTGGCAAGAATAACCCCTCTGGAAAGACACTGCAAAAAATATGCGCCGCCCTTGATATTTCCATGGCCGAGTTTGACGAAAATAAAAAAGAGGCAGCAGAAGCGCTACCTCTCGTTCTTGAAGAATTGAAACATATGGATTTAAATGACGAAGAAAAAGAAGCTTATGAAATAATTAAGAGCATGAGCGCAAGTGAACAGCAAGAAAGTTTCTCCGCCGTGTTTAGCAAATATAAGAAGCTTTCATCCAAAAACAAAGAAGTTGTAACAACTATTATTGATGCGCTTGCGTCCTCTGAGAAGTGATCTCTTTTAACCATAAATTTGCAAGTAAGCGTATATCATCTTTGCTGGGTTTTTTAACCTCTTTATCATCATTACTTGCCACGAAAACTCCCCCAATCAAATCTGTATAAAGCGAGGTGATAACTTTGAGTGAACAACGATTTGACCGACTTGAAAAAATGATGGAACAAAACCAAAACATGCTGGAACAACTTATTAAAATGGCCAGAAACAATAATACTTCTATTGAAGAACTTCGCCAAGATGTATCCGAAATCAAGAATACTATGGCAATTAAAGAAGATGTGCAAATCTTAAAAGACGCCGATCAAGCCCTCCTTGACTTAGTTGAAAAAACGTACCGTAATACCGAACAGATTGAATCTAAACTAGACCACCATGCGAACATGCTTGACGTGCTGGCTGCCAGGACAACACATCAAGAAGCAGAAATAAAAGGTCTGAAAATTGCTAAGTAATCGAACGTTTGCCGAACATATGTTTGATCACATTTTACACCTGCGCCCAATAAAATCAAACGCAAAAAATATCTTTTTTCGACAACAAAATGAAAAACATCGCCACTAATAGCGATGCTATGAAGTATTTCTTATCATCTGCTTCATCTCCCAACTAGATATAAACTAAATATTATTAGGACTTATGACCTACATTATGTTGATTATATCACGACTTTTTAAAAAACGTTCCGATACTTTCAGATTGCACCAATGTGATGCAATCTTGTCACACGCAGCAAAAAACACAGCACTAGGACAGGCAATGTCATTAAGTTAAGCTTCTTAAGGCCAAAGCGACATAGTCACAGGAACGAATGTGTACTTTCCTGTGACTTGTTTCTTTTGGTATTTGTATTTTGGGGCACGCAAATAGGACAGAGATATCTCTGTCAAAAAAATTTATTTTTTTAAAAAGTTATGCTACTCTATATGTGAAGCTCACTGACGATTTGGTTCTGACGACTTTGCGAGGGTCTACTCTGCCTTTTCGT
>JAGGAA010000238.1 GCA_017889675.1 Bacillota bacterium
ATTACTTCGGATGTTAGAGTGAGGGAAGCCTTTCAGTATGTAGTGAATAAACAAGCGATTGCTGAAGGAATTTTAAATGGCTCTGAAGCCGTTGCCGATACATTATTAGCGCCTACGGTTCCCTATTGTAATGTACCGCTGGCTATACGTTCCTATAATCCTGACAAAGCGAATCAGTTGCTGGATGTTGCTGGTTGGGTTATGGGGGCTGATGGTTATCGTTATAAAAATGGTAAGTTGTGTGAAGTCACCATTTACTATAACTCGAATAATGCGCAGGAGCGAACCATTAGTGAGTATATGCAAAGTGATATGAAAGCAGTTGGTGTTAGCCTAAAAATTGTGGGCGAAGAAAAGCAAGCGTTTCTTGATCGTCAAAGAACTGGCAATTTTGACTTGCAATATTCTTTGTCGTGGGGCACGCCGTATGACCCACAATCCTATATTTCGTCTTGGCGGATTCCTGCGCATGGTGATTATCAAGCGCAGTTGGGAATGGCTAAAAAAGCCTGGATTGATGAGACTGTTGGTAAAATCTTAGTTGAACCTAATAATGACAGACGTCAGCAAATGTATAATGAAATCCTCACTTACATTCATGAGGAATGTGTTTATCTACCACTTACCTATTCTCGTACTAAAGCCGTTTATGCTCCTAGCCTTAAGGGAGTTACCTTTAATCCATCCCAATATGAAATAGCTTTTGAAAAAATGTATTTTGAGAACTAAAGAAGCATAGCCGCTTAAGCTTGATTGTCAATGGTAGATTGGAAGGAGGGCGAAACGACGAGAAACTATATATTACGACGGTTGCTTGCTATTATTCCCATATTTATGCCGAATTTCTGGGTGGGATTATTATTCATATGGATGTTCTCGGTTAAATTTAATATTTTTCCTACAAGTGGAATGGATGGAGTAAGATCGGTGATACTGCCAGCAATTACATTGTCTTTGACGTATATTTCAACTTATGCACGGTTAATTCGTAATAATATGATCCAAAACAAGCACGAAAACTATGTCCTGTATGCTCGCGCACGGGGACTCAAAGAGAACACGATACATAGGCATATTTTTGTGAACTCTCTGCAATCCTCGTTAACGGCACTAGGGATGTCTATACCTAAGCTTATTGCCGGTACCGTTATTGTTGAGAATATTTTTGCTTGGCCTGGTATTGGAAGGCTGTGCGTTACGGCCATTTTTAATCGCGATTATCCAATAATTCAAGCTTATGTATTATTAATGGCGGTGTTATTTGTCATATGTAATTTATTAGTGGATATTTTTAGTGCGGTACTTGATCCGCGACTTGGGCAGGAGCAATAAAATGATCTTTTGGAAGCGTTTAAAGTCGGATAAAGTGGCGGTGATATGCATAAGTGTGATCATAGTGGTACTATTATTGGGTATTTTTGCTCCTTTGGTAGCGCCGCATAATCCAATAGAACCCCATATTAATGTTAAATTTGCTAATATAAGCTTAGATTATCCTTTGGGCACGGATCATCTTGGGCGCTGCGTCTTGTCTCGCTTATTGTATGGAATTCAAACTACGGTAGTATTGGCACTGGTAACGATGGGGGCTACTTTGCTTATTGGTACGTTGCTTGGCGTTATAGCTGGTTATTTTCGTGGGTGGATAGATGAGGTCATTATGCGTTTTTGTGATGTATTACTGTCGTTTCCAAGCGAGGTTATGATTCTTGCTATTGTTGGTATGCTCGGACCTAGTCTAACCCATGTAGTTATTGCTAATATCGCGGCAAAGTGGGCGTGGTATACGCGAATGATTCGTTCCAGCGTGGTACAGTATATGGATAAAAACTATATTCGTTTTTCTAAAGTGCTAGGTTGCAATGCTAGTCATATTATTCGGAAACACTTATTACCCAATGTTGTGAGTGATATCATCGTGTTAGCAACGCTGGATACAGGCTGGGTAATTCTAAATATTTCAGGACTTTCTTTCCTGGGGCTTGGGGTACAAGCTCCAACCCCAGAATGGGGTATGATGCTTAATGAAGCCAAAAATATCATGACGACTCATCCTGCCCAAATGCTCGCACCTGGTTTGGCTATTTTAATAATAGTTATTGCGTTTAATTTTTTGGGTGACAGTCTTCGCGATGTGCTTGATCCTAAGTACAACCAGCACAGGGCGGTGGCTAAATGAGTTTGTTATCGGTGAGTAATTTGTCGGTGCGTGATGTGCGTAATGATGAGGTATTGGTAAAAAATATTGATTTTGAAGTAGAAGCACATACCTGTCTGGGGATAGTTGGTGAGAGCGGCAGCGGTAAGTCCGTTGTCTGTAAATCACTTTTGGGGTTGGCCAATCCGTGGCTAGCGGTCAAGGGGCGTGTTAATTTTGACGGATTGAATTTGCTAACTGCCGAAAGTGAAATATTACGTCAAATACGTGGAAAGCGTATTTGCATGATTTTACAAGATGTCATGACTGCATTTGATCCTTTGTATACTATCGGGGAGCAACTGATAGAAACGCTCTGTGAGAGTACTAAGCATAATAAGAAAAGTGCGGAAGCCGCTATTATAGAAGCGTTGGACAATATGTATATTCATGATCCGGCGATAGTACTAAAAAAATATGCTCATCAACTTTCGGGCGGCATGCTTCAGCGCTGTATGCTTGCGTTGGCGTTCATTCTTAAACCGGATATAATTATTGCCGATGAGCCAACTACAGCGCTAGACTTCATTAATCAGCGTGAAGTAGTGGAAGCATTTCAGCGTTTGCGAGAACATATCGGTACAGCAGTTATTTTTATTTCTCATGACATTGGCATTGTTCAATATTTAGCACAACAAGTATTGGTAATGAGAAACGGCGAACAAATAGAGTATGGTTCCGCTAAACAAGTTTTTAATAATCCGCAGCATGAATATACGCGACATTTAGTAGATGCACGAATCGCGTTGACAAAGTCGTTTAGGGAAGCAATGCGTAAGAGTTTCGAGGAGATACATGTTAGAAGTAAAAGATGCTTATAAAAGTTATTTTACATATGGTTCGCTATTTAGTAGAAAGTCTCAAGATATTTTGCGAGGCGTTACGTTTTCGGTAGGACAGGGTGAATGTGTGGGGCTTATTGGTGAAAGTGGTAGTGGTAAGAGTACGTTAAGTCGCCTAATCCTTGGCTTAGAGCAACCAAGCAGTGGTGAAATATTTATGGAGGGTGAAAGCATTATAGCATGGAGTAAAAGTCATCGAGGACAAATGAGTGTAGTTTTTCAGGATTATACCACATCAATAAATTCACGGTTTACTGTGCAAGAGATTATAGCTGAACCGCTTAGCGCTTTGAAGAAAAGCGATAAGCTTACCACGCTTATTCTTGAACTTTTAGATAAGGTTGAATTGCCAACAACGCTATTAAAAAGATATCCTCATGAACTTAGTGGCGGACAACTCCAACGGGTTTGCCTGGCGCGGTCTATTTCTACTCAGCCTCGGTTTATTGTTTTTGATGAAGCGCTTAGTTCTTTAGATGTTTCGGTTCAATCTCAAATTCTTAAATTATTACGTAACCTAAAAAATGATCTTAATATGACTTATTTATTTATTGCTCATGACTTACAAACTATTACTAATCTTTGTGACAAGGTATTATTTCTTTATCAAGGCAGAATTGTTGAACAGTTACGTACTTCAGAGCTTTTTAAAGCAAAAAGTGAGTATGCTAAGAATTTGCTTGCATCGGTGATCCCTTTTGGTGGGTGAAGTTTTTGTTTCTGTTCAGATTAAGCAGATCAACTATTTATAGAGATAAAGTTGCATCCTAATACGCCTTGTTGACGTAGTTGGCCATTTAATTGGTCTATATCTAATCGCAATTGGCGCATGTTTTCTTTTATAAACTGTCCGTCTTCTATAACAATAGTGGGTGTGCCTTCAATCATTTTTCTGAGCGGGCGGCTCAATATAGTTAGGTAAGAGATAAAATAAGTAAGAGCCACAAATAAAACAAGATCATAAAAGTGATTCCAGACTTTGTCAGGCTCTGATGCAACTACAGTTCCGGCGATGGAACCAATGGTAATTCCATTCACGTAATCATAAAAAGTCAATTGGCCAATCTGGGTACTTCCCAGAATGCGTGTTAAGATAATTAAGATTAAAAATACCATCGAGGTTTGCCAGGTGTCACGGAGAAAGTCTTCCCAACCCATATTTTTTCACATCCTTTTCTTTAGGATATATATGGAATGAAAAAAACAGAGGGCTATTTAAGGCTAGAAAGCCGATTCCTTGGAAAGAAAAGATATTCTCCTTGACGCTGCTGCCTGTTCTATATTAAAAGAACCATCGGGAAGGATTCAGAAGGATTCCCCGATGGTTCTTTTTGTTATTTCACATTATACATACCCTGACTATTCATGTAGTTGAAAATTCCTTCCCCGT
>JAGGAA010000239.1 GCA_017889675.1 Bacillota bacterium
TGCTGCTATACAGGAATCTGTGGACAATATCGAAAATCTGAGAAAAATGTCACAGGAGCTTCATGACAGTATAAACACGCTGGCAGGAACATCAGAGGAGATATCAGCTCAAACTGAAGAAATAGCAAGTGTCGTCCGAACACTAGCGTTAACAGCTGACCTATCTCAAAAAAGAGTACGAGAAACTGATCAGGTTTTAGCTTTGATCCGGTCCTTTGCCGGGCAGACAAATCTGTTAGGGCTGAATGCCGCTATCGAAGCTGCCCGGGTAGGTGATCAAGGACGTGGTTTTGGTGTGGTAGCCAATGAGATCCGAAAATTGGCTACTAGTACTAGCGAATCTGTGGAAAAAATTGAAACAATTATCCACGCGATCCAGGGTGACAGTGATAATACAAGCCTACAGACTGAACAAATCGCTAGTGTAACAGGTCAAGTTGCGGATGCAATTGCCCATCTAGTGGAAGCGGTGCAGACAACGGCAGCCACTGCACAGAAGCTCGAGTCTCTTGCAGAAGCGGCTAACGGGGCCTAACTCAATGACTGCGAGCCCATTCAAGAGGTGGTTTACATGGCCGGTATTGTCAGTTTTGGCTATATTGGTGAATTAAGCTTTTGTTGACGCTAAATCGAATTCGTTGATCGTTCCAAGAAAATCAGGGGGCCGTGCTGAAAACGTAAACATTTCAGCATGGCCCCTTTTGCATTACCGGAAAGAATAGCTTTTTTTCGATAATATAGAAGAATAACTTAAAATTACAATATCAATATTACTAAATAAAGAAAGGATATTGCCTAAAATTGTCGAAATATAAATATAATTAAAACTATACTACATAAGCAGCTTTTTTGGTAGAAAAAGAGCATCCTGTCCATTTCGCGGTGTCTATATGAAGAACTGCTTGATATAGGATCAAGTATATATTTAGTTATATTGAGGAGGAGTGATAAACATGTCAAAGGATGTAAAAACGGCTGGGGTTAGATTACGAAGTATGAAAACAAAGTTGGTTATTGCAGTTTGTCTTGTGGTGGCTTTATCGATAAGTGTTTCTGCTTTTTTTAGTCTTAGAGGCAGTGAACAAGCACTGTCCAAACAGATTGAGGCAGAGATGCGGAGCAATGCGGAAGCTACCGCCGAAGGAATTGGTAAGGACGTCGCGGCGATAAAAGCAAAGGTTGAATTTATTGCAATGGATGCAAAAGTTAAGTCTGAGGATCAGGCTGTTATCATCGCTCGTTTGGCGGAAATAAAGCAGACACAGTCGACTATCGAGACTCTATTCTATGTGGATATGAACGGACGCTATCAGACAAGTGAAGGGACAAACGGCTCGGTAGCTGAACGTGACTATTTCAAAGATGCCATACAAAAGAAAGGTACTATTGTATCCGGAGACCCGGTGGTTTCTAAAGCAACCGGCAAGCTCTTTGTGGCCGCAGCAATGAATATTGATAGCATTAACAGCTATGTATTAGACCGAAAATTTGGCAAAGATGGCTATGCCTATGTTGTAGGACGTTCAGGCCTGATTTTCATTCATCCTAGTGATAAAGTCGCATTGAAAGTCAATTCTTTGACCGATGCCGTTGCCCCGGAACTAAAGGAAATGACAAAAGCGGCGATTGATGGGAAAATAGGGGCCAGAGAATATGAATTTCAGGGGATATCAAAATACGCAGGCTATGCATCAATACCTGGTACGTCATGGGGGGTGAGCACCACCCAGAGTAAAGCGGAAGCTTTAAGTGTAATTTCCGGGTGAACAGGGTCGTGGCTTCGCGGTGGTTGCCGAAGAAGTGCGCAAGCTGGCAGAAGAATCAGCCAATGTGGTTGGCGGTATTCAAAAACTTACGAAACAAGTACAAGGTGCGATCGGTGAATTGGTTGGCAATAGCAATGAACTATTGCAGTTTATTGATCAAACAGTCCGCAAGGACTATGATGCCTTTGTGAATGTTGGGCAACAGTACAAGCGGGACGCGGACGCATTTCTAAGTATTACCACAGATATTGGTTTCCAATTGCAGCAGGTGACTGGTGAAATGAACGAAGTTAACCGTGCCATCGAATCTGTTGCCGCTACCATTGTGCAAAGTGCTTCAGGGACGCAGGACGTATAATTCAACTATAGTTGGCGGCTACCGATAAGAAGATCCTGTAATGCCTTACATAAGGTGTTGCGGGATCTTATTGTATTAGCAGAATTTATTAATTTTTTGTGCCTGCAAGTCCTTAAAAATTAAATCATTGCGTTACTAATAAAACAAGTTGTATAATAATACAATGATGGTTATGTTTAGTTATGTTCATTTTAGTTTTAAACCTTATAATAGCTTATTATTTATTGAAATAATAGGATAATTGTGATATGTGTAATACAAAGATATAGTTGTAAACATAGCTTATATTCAGTTACGTTAGATAATGTTTTTGCATATGTAGAAAGTTAGCATATGATGTTGTAAAAATAATCACGAGGAAGGGGGGATTAGAAATGGAGGAGTTGCTTATCTTTCATGCAGGGAGTCTAAGTGAGTCTCTGCAGCATATTGCGCAGCATTTTGAAGGAGAGCATCCCGGCGTTAAGGTTCACATGGAAGGGAGCGTGCCGGAAACAGGTTGGTTCTTTCTTTTAGCAACAAAAGTAAGTTCGCTGATGAGATCAATAAAGAGAATTGGTTCGAAATTTTGCTGCGGGAGGGAGTGGTATACGGCCACACTAACCCCGAATTAGATCCTGCAGGCTATCGCGCCCGGCTATGTTGGCAGTTGGCTGAAAAATATTACGAAGCTCCGGGATTATACCAGAAACTGGTGTCTAAGATTACGCCGACAAACATTCTTACAGACAGAGAAACCATTCGTTTGCGGATAATGAGCGGTGAGCTTGATTATTTTTTTGGATACGAATCATCTGCGCGGCAAAATGGCTATCGATTCGTCAGCCTGCCGGCGGCTATTGATTTTTCATCCAGAGACTACACTGATTATTATCGCCAAGTTCACATACAGCTATCTGGTAGAAGTTTGGGTACATGGATGACTGTGAAAGGCGAACCGATTATTTAGAAGGGGGAGGTATTTATAAAAAAGGCCGGTCTTATCTCGTTTCCGCCGGAAATATCTAAAGGAGATTTTGCGTACTTGCCAGAGCGGTTGCGTAGGTTTTTCTGATAGACTAATACTTTACATAATGAAAGGAAGAGTAGAATGAACAAAAAATATCGTTGGTTTACAGTGGTTGTTATTTTGGCGATTTTATCCAATGTGTTGCTCGGTTGTAGTTCTTCTTCACAGGTTGTCGCTCCAACGCCGCCAAAGCAAGAGACAAGAACGGTCGTGGATCAATTAGGTAAAACTGTGACTATTCCTAAAGACCCCAAACGGGTAGTCTGTTTGCAGCACCACACCCTAGACATTATTCTTGAGTTACAGGCCGGTGATAAATTAGTGGGAGTTATCAATAAATGGCAATCACTTGTTTCGCCAACTTTGGGCGATATTTATCCCAGATTGAAAGAATTGCCTACTCCCGGTGACCTGGAAACAGTAAACATAGAGGCGCTTACCAAACTTAATCCGGATTTGGTGTTGGTGACTCATTACATGCCCAAAAATGTTATTGAACAAATTGAAAAAATGGGAATTCCCGTTGTAGCCATTTCTTTGTACAAGTCAGATTATGAACAAGCATCCAAACTAAACCCAAAACTCAAAGACCCTGATAATGCATACACGGAGGGATTTAAAGAAGGGGTTGCCTTGATTGGCAATATTATGGGCAAAGAGCAAAAAGCAGCTGAACTTGTGGAGTATGCCTTGAAAAATCGGGAACTTGTCAAAAACCGCTTAAAAGATATACCATCAGACAATCGGGTGTCCTGCTACATGGCTAATCCTGATCTCTATACATATGGAACCGGGAAATATACCGGAGTAATTATTGAGCGAGCCGGAGGCCGCAATGTGGCAGAAGGTATTAACGGCTATAAACAGGTTACCACCGAACAGATTATGGATTGGAATCCTCAGGTTATTTTTGTGCAGGATCGTTACGAAAACGTGGCAGAAGAAATAAAAACTAATGCCGCGTGGCAAGAAATTAGTGCCGTCAAAAATGGTAGGCTCTACATTGCTCCTGAATATGCCAAGCCCTGGGGACATCCTTGCCCTGAGTCGATGGCACTAGGAGAATTATGGTTAGCGAAAAAACTCTACCCCGAAAAATTTTCTGATATTGACTTACAAACCACAGTCAATGACTTTTATACTCGGTTTTATGGAGTTCCGTATAAAGGAAAACACTAAGTGAACTCGTTTCAGCAGAGCTGAAACATCGGGTGTTCAGGTGGAGATTTTACTCCACCTGAACTGACGCCGCCTATAGAGGCGGGCGTCTTGACTCATCAATTAAGATAAATTTTTCAAAGAGATGTGATGCTATGCAATTCAGAACAACTATGGGCAAGCGAAAGCTAAGTACTTCTAGTCTGCTTGTTATATTGCCAATAATAGTGTTTGTACTTTCCTTTATTATCGGTCATCATTCCATATCGCTGGCAACAGTTATCAATATTTTGGCAGCAAAATTCTTGCCACTAGAGCCTACCTGGCCGCCTTTGCTCGAAAAAGTAGTACTTCAGGTAAGATTTCCTAGAATTGTAGCAGCTATGTTGGTTGGAGCAGGACTATCGGCAGCTGGTGCCGCATTTCAGGGGGTATTTCGGAACCCATTGGTGTCTCCTTATATTCTTGGAGTTGCTTCAGGGGCGGGTTTTGGAGCAGCATTGGCCATACTGCTGTCAGACAGCCTGGCGATAGTCCAGGTCTCAGCTATGGGATTTGGTATTCTCGCAGTAGTTTTAACGTATGGAATGAGTTCGGTATATAAAAGTGCGCCAACATTGGTATTGGTTTTGGCGGGTGTAATTGTAGGATCGTTTTTTTCTGCTTTAATATCATTGATTAAATACTTGGCAGATCCTTATGAAAAGTTACCGAGCATTGTCTTCTGGCTTATGGGGTCATTAGCAAATGTTAACCCAGAAATATTGCTTACAATAGGTCCTGTTCTGGTGATAGCGGTAATATTGCTGGTTCTAATGGGCTGGCGGATCAATGTTTTATCCATGGGTGAAGAGGAGGCTCTGTCTTTTGGCGTCAATACCAAAAAGGAAAGGGCGTTTGTTTTAGTTCTTTGTACTGTTATAACTGCCGCATCAGTATGTTTGGCTGGAGTAATTGGTTGGGTAGGGCTGGTGATTCCTCACATTTGCCGGATGCTGGTAGGACCGGATTATCGCAAAGTCATTGCGGCGAGTATCTCTATTGGTGCTTGCTACTTACTGATTATTGATGACTTGGCACGCGCGCTCACTTCATTGGAAATTCCGCTTGGAATTCTCACCGCACTAATAGGGGCGCCTTTTTTTGCATACTTACTTATGAAAAATAAGGTGGGCTGGTAATGGGAATAGATGTAAAGCAAGCGACATTTTCCTATGATGAAGAACGGCCTACTTTCCGCAATGTTAGTTTTTCCGTCTCGCCAGGAGAAGTCTTGTGTTTACTTGGTCCTAATGGAGCTGGCAAATCAACGCTGATTAGATGTCTAAACGGATTACTGCCGTTAAGCAAGGGGGAGGTTTTTCTTGACGGTCAAGCTATTTCCCGGCTTTCACGTCGGCAAATAGCCAAAAAGATTGCGTATGTTCCCCAGTCACATATTCCCGCATTTCCTTATACTGTACTTAATGTTGTGTTAATGGGGCGTACAGCTCATCATGGGTTTCTGTCATCTCCAGGTAAGAAAGATAGGGACATTGCAGAACAAGCTCTGGAATCGCTAGGGATAACCTATCTGGAACACAAACCTTATACACAAATCAGTGGTGGTGAACGACAATTAGTCCTGTTAGCAGCAGTTCTGGCCCAGGAACCGGAATATTTACTGCTAGATGAGCCGACTTCTCACTTGGATTTTGGCCATCAGACGCGTTTCCTCGAAGTGATTAACCGCTTATCCAAGCAAGGAATGGCTATTATTATGTCTTCTCACTTTCCGGATCACGCTTTTTTAACAGGTGGAACGGTAGCAATATTAAAGGAAGGCAGTCTTGTTGATATAGGGACTGCGGCCAAAGTTATAACTGAGGCAAATATACGTGATACTTATGGGATAGAGGTACTTATTGGGCCGGTGGCTGGTAGACAGGATGTGATTACTTGTGTTCCCGTCATGAATAGTTACGAAAAGACCTGTTGAGAATTGATAGCGATGTTTAATGATTAAGAAAACAGCGGCGGAGGAAAAAGCGCGTCCGATCAGCCCGTGCAGGCTGGCGGCGAGGCCTCTGCCCCAGAAAAGACAGCCGAGCCAGATAAAGCGGCCACGCCCCCGCCCCGGAGCCCAAACAGCAGCTTGTTCCCCGCGACACTACCCGTAACGGTGAAAAGGAAGAGATTGTATATCTTAATATTTCCGAGCTTTATGCCTTTAAGGATCACCCGTTCGGCGTTCGGGATGACGCTGAAATGAAGGCGCTGTTGGAGAATGTTAAAAACGGTGGTTATGAGATCATAGGGTCTTAATTTCAAGCAAATTGAAACTACGAAGCTGAATGAAATGTTTAGCGGTGTAGGTGGTATGAAGAACGCCCGAAGGTTTGCAAAAGGTAAAA
>JAGGAA010000240.1 GCA_017889675.1 Bacillota bacterium
GGTACTGCTTTAAACAAAATTCTAAAAGATATTATTATCAAATATAAATCACTACAGGGATTTGATGCTCCCTATGTTCCTGGCTGGGACACACATGGATTGCCCATTGAACATGCCGCAATCAAAATTCTCGGTTTAAACCGGCATGAACTTGATCCACTTGATTTGCGCCGCGAATGTAAGGACTATGCCTTACTCGAATGTCTTGATATGCAGCGGGAAGATTTTAAACGTCTAGGGGTTGCCGGTGACTGGGAAAATCCATATATAACACTCTATCCTGAATATGAAGCCAAACAAATTGAAGTTTTTGGTGAGATGGCAAAAAAAGGTCATATTTACAAAGGACTAAAGACTGTTTACTGGTGCACCTCATGTGAAACGGCATTGGCAGAAGCGGAAATTGAATATGCCGAGAAAAAATCACACTCTCTTTATGTTAAATTTCCGCTTATTGATGATAAAGGCAATTTACCTGTTGGTGTTGACCGCGAAAACGTGTATGCTGTTATCTGGACAACAACCCCTTGGACAATTCCTGCAAATGTTGCTATTTGTATTCATCCGGAGATTGAATATGCCTGGGTAGAAATTAATAATGAAATTTATCTCTTAGCCACTGAGTTGGTAGAAACAGTTGTTAAGAATAATAATTTAGGGGAATACACTATCCTGTCTACCATGAAAGGTGCTACCATTGAAGGTATGAGATTCAACCACCCGTTCTTAGAACGTGAGGCGCCTATTATTGTAGGGGAGCATGTTACTCTGGAAACAGGTACTGGCTGTGTGCATACTGCTCCTGGCCATGGCCAAGAAGACTTTGAAGTAGGTATGAAATACGGACTGCCAATCATCAGTCCTGTTGATGCTACTGGTAAGTTCACTGCTGAAGCAGGTCAATTTGCCGGTATGGATGTGTTTGATGCGAATGTACCTGTAATAAAAGAACTAGCCGGGCGCGGCTTATTATTAGGCAAAGGTTCCATTAGACATCAATATGCTCATTGCTGGCGTTGCAAGAACCCGATTATTTATCGCGCGACTGAGCAATGGTTTGCTTCGATTGATGGATTTAGGAACCAAACGCTTAAAATCATTGATGAGGAAGTTAAGTGGATTCCTAGTTGGGGAAAAGATCGTATCCATAATATGGTAGCAGACCGGCATGACTGGTGCATTTCGCGTCAGCGGGTATGGGGCGTTCCTATTCCGATCTTCTACTGTACCAAGTGTAACGAACATATAATTAATGATGAAACAATTGATGCAGTCAAAGAACTTTTCCGCCGCGAAGGTTCTGATGCCTGGTGGGCCAAAAAAGCCGAGGAAATTTTACCGCAAGGCTTTACCTGTCCGCATTGTGGGCATGGCGAATTCCGGAAAGAAACTGACATTATGGATGTGTGGTTTGACAGTGGTTCCAGTCATGCTGCTGTACTTAAACAACGCGAAGAGCTTCAGTGGCCGGCCGATTTATATCTGGAAGGCAGTGACCAGCATCGCGGCTGGTTCCAATCTTCTCTTTTAACCGCAGTAGCCACCCAGGGAAAAGCACCCTACAAAGCAGTGTTAACCCATGGTTTTGTGGTTGATGGTGATGGCCGTAAAATGTCTAAATCGATTGGCAATGTTATTTACCCGCAGGAAGTTATCAAAAAATATGGTGCTGATGTTCTGCGCCTTTGGGTTGCATCAGCCGATTATACAGCCGATATCCGGATTTCAAACGAAATCCTTAAGCAATTGTCTGAAGTATACCGTAAAATTCGTAATACTTTCCGCTATATTCTAGGTAGCTTACATGACTTTAACCCTGATACTGACAAAGTCTCCTATAATCAGTTACTGGAGATTGACCGTTGGGCGTTGATGCGTTTAGAACAAGTTCGGACTAAAGTCACTCAAGCCTATGAAGATTACGAATTCCATCTACTATATCACACGGTTCATAACTTCTGTACGGTAGACCTAAGCGCTTTTTATCTTGATATTTTAAAAGACCGTGTGTATACTGCGCTACCGACTTCAATTGAACGCCGCGCTGCGCAAACGGCTATGTATGAAATTCTTAACACCCTGGTTGCTGTGGTAGCTCCAGTATTAACCTTTACTGCTGAAGAAGTGTGGCAATATATGCCCAAAGAAGCAAACCGCGCGGAAAGTGTGCAGTTAACTAGTTGGCCTGCAGCTCACCCTGAATATCTGGATACTGCGCTCGCAACTAAATGGGAAAAAATACTTGAAATACGTGGTGAAATTACCAAGGCACTTGAAACAGCCCGCCGTAACAAGGTTATTGGGCACTCCTTGGATGCAGCCGTCAATCTTTACGCTAAAGATGAGGAATTGACTGCACTTTCGGCCATCAAGGATGATTTAGCTACACTCCTCATTGTGTCTGAAGTAACTTTATCTGATAAACTCGAACAAGCTCCGGGTGAAGCCTACCGGGTCGCCGACATGCAACTTGCAGTTGCTGTGGCTCCGGCCCAAGGCGTCAAATGCGAACGTTGTTGGATTTATAGTCCGACAGTGAACCAAGACAAAGAGCATCCTTCTCTTTGTCATCGGTGCGCTGCTGTAGTAAAAAACATGTAAGCAGGATAAACCGGGAGCTTAATCCCGGTTTTTTTTTGTTCACCGGGTAATAATAATATAAGTGGGGGACTATTGAATGGACAATAAACATCCGGTAAATACTACGAAGACTGCTAAAGATCAGCCCGAATTTATGGCCAAACAGCTAGAACGGCTGGTCAATCGGTTAGAGGCTATGAGAATTGCTGCTTATATGGAGATGCTGGAACGTCCGGCTAAGCTGATTTTCACTAATTTTGTGGCCGGTATTGCCCGTGGCTTAGGTATTGCCATTGGAGCCAGCTTGGTGTTTGCTTTATTACTTGCTTTTCTCAAGCAGCTGATCATGCTCAATATACCGGGTATCGGTGGTTTCATTGCCGATATTCTCCGGTTTGTTGAAACTAAAAACGGAACATTCTAATTCCAATCCAAGGAGGATGGCGCATGACAAAAGACATTTTTGACTGCATCCGTGAAAGTCACAGTGTTCGAAATTTCAAGTCTGAACAAATTTCTGAGCCAACACTAACAAGAATTTTAGAAGCAGGTAATATGGCACCTAGTGCCGGTAACCTACAGCCCTGGTATTTTTATGTAGTACAAGACTCGACGGTAAAAGAAAAACTGGCTACGGCGTCCTTTGATCAAGAACAAATTAGCGACGCACCCACCGTTGTTGTTATTTTAGCTGACCCCGCCCGTTCCAACGAAAGATATGGCGAACGTGGTGCCCAGTTATATTGTCTACAGGATTCAGCGGCTGCTACACAAAACCTTCTCCTAGCAGCGGAAGGTTTGGGTATTGCTGCCTGTTGGGTCGGTGCTTTTGATGAAAGGAAAGTCCAAGAGGCCGTAGAAGCTCCGCCTCGCCTTCGAGCTGTAGCTATGGTCTGTTTAGGCTATAGTGGTGAACAACCAAAAGAATATAAAGAACGGCTGCGATTGAATGAAGTCGTTAAGTTTATTCATTGACAGGGGGGCTTTATCTTGCGCCCTGAACAAGTAACAAACTTCAAACTACAGCTGGAAGCAAAAAGACGAGATTTAGTTCATACCATTTTGCAGTTAGAAGATAATGGCCTGCGTGCTGCATTATCTAATACAACTGGTGAATTGTCGGCTTATGATAATCACCCGGCTGACTTAGGTAGTGAAACCTTTGAGCGTGGTAAGGATTTGGGACTAAGAGACAATGA
>JAGGAA010000241.1 GCA_017889675.1 Bacillota bacterium
CATCTCTGCAATGAATGTCCCCAAGGAACTTGTGAAACATTTAAACTATGAAGCTGTATTTCACTACTACGAATATTGTTTGCAAAGATTAAATGGAACCTCAGAATTTATGCTATCTACTGATACCTACCAGTTTGATGATTATTCCAAGTATGAAGCCTCAATGTTCGACGAAAAGCACAAGTCCCAAGTTAAACTAGAACAGTACCCCATCGACTGCCAAAAAGCTTTTGACATGGGCGCTAGGCTGGCAGTCATCTAAGTCAGCAGAACTTTTCCGATGATCAGTTTATTTTTAATCAGTTGGCAGTGTATCCCATTGGTTCGCTATGATGATCAGTGCTTAATCACGAAAAATTTGGGGCCGTGTTTCAGCACAGCCCCTTTTGTCATGTGTATTAACTTACTCTAACTCTACTATAACCTGCACATTGGCTGATAATTGAACCATTGCTACCTCTGGCGATTGAAAATTGACACCGTTTTCATTTACGGACTTGACCCGTACTACCCGTTTGTTTAAGGCGTCGGCTATGGCGTCGGCTTTGCTTATGGCATTGCGGACAGCTTGGGCGAGAGCGGCATTTCTAACCCCGTCTTCATCTTTTTTGCCAAACCGAATGGTATTGACCTGGTTAGCACCGGCGTTGAGGGCGCTATCGACAACATCACCGGCTTTATCTGGCAAAGTGGTTACCAGGATGCTGTTGGTAATCTGATAACCCTTAATAGTCGGTGTGCGACGGCCATTGTCGTCATTATTATAGATTGGCGTTACTGCATAATGCGCTGTCTTTATGTATTCATCTTTAATTCCCAGACTTTCTAGCGATTGCCGGATGCTTGTAGAGACTGCCGCGTTTTTGGTTTGGGCGGCAGCAATGGTTTCTGCTTCGGTTACTGTACCTAGATTAATATAAGCAATATCGGGGGTGATTTCCTCTTGGTAATTACCACTTACCTGTACTTCGGTAGCATTAGGGTTTGTCTCAGAGGCCAGAGCAACAGACAGTGTGGTTGCCACCAGCAGTAGTACTAAACTTAAAAATTTGACGAATTTGAACATGATCATCAGCTCCTTTACCCATATAAACGAGTAAGCTAAGCAAAAGTAACGAAGAAAATATGAAAATATGAAAAATGATATAATTTCAGACACAGTGGGCAGTGTAGTCAATTGATAAGAGTGGTGGCAAAGAAGGTGCTTGTGGCATAAGATATGGTGTGAAAACATTTTGGAGGTGCGAGGACTATGCCTATTAGTGAAGAAGATCGCAAACCCAAGCATCATCATCATCACCATCCTGATGAATATGAGATAATGCCCCATGTTCATACTTATATAACGGAAGTTGATGTGGCAGATGACCATCAGCATATTATTATGGGGGTAAGCGGTCCAGCAAAAGAAAAAGGAAGGTGCCATATACACCGGATACATGGCCGGACTTCATTTATATGTGAAGAAGGGGAAGGCGGTCACTGGCATACAGAGGATGTTATGACAGGACCAGAAATTGAAATGCCGGAAGGCAACCATGTTCACTACTTTGACGGCATGACTAGTGAAGATGACAATCATTGCCATAGCTTTGCTGGTGCTACTGGTCTTGGACCATGTTGTGACCTAGACACAGAAGATGAATGTGAAGAAGAAGAATACGAAGATGAGTGCGCAGAAGACATCGAAGATCCGTGTGAAGACGTATGTGAGATGCCGGTAAAAAATATACCTAAATACAAGTATAAATATGGTAAACGTCCTGACGAAGAATAGTATGCTAACCTCACGAAAAGCTGTCAGTATTTGCTGATGGCTTTTTGTTAAATATAAGGCTCGGACATCTCTTTTGCAACAGCAGCTTTTACTATGGTAATTTTTGTGGTATAATTTTCATTTATATAAATGATATAAGTTAGACAAGCTGTAGAAGCTAATATATAGGGGGGATTATACAAATGGAGCTATGGTATACTGAGTACCAAACTAAGAATTTAGGTCTTGCTGCCCGAATCAAGGAAACATTATACTCGGGAAAGTCTGAGTTTCAAGAGGTTGCGGTAGTTGAGGCCTATGAGTTTGGGCGGATGTTAGTACTTGATGGTGTTTTTCAGACCTCAATAGTTGACGAGTTCATTTATCATGAAATGATTGCGCATGTTCCTTTATTTGTTCATCCCAATCCCAAAACTGTTTTGGTTATTGGCGGTGGGGATGGTGGTACAATTCGTGAGGTAGTTAAGCACCAGTCGGTGGAAGTGGCCGAAATGGTGGAGATTGACGGTTTGGTGGTGGAAGTTAGTAAAAAATATTTGCCGGAAATCAGTTCGGCCTTAAATGACAATCATCCTAAGCTGCACCTCAAGATTGGTGATGGCATTAAACATATGCAGGAAGTAGAAAATAAATATGATGTCATTATTGTAGATTGTTCTGATCCTATTGGGCCTGGAAAAGGATTGTTTACCCACGAATTTTATAAGAATGTGCACAAGGCGCTAAAACCGGATGGTTTGTTCGTACAGCAGACGGAGTCGCCTTTTTATCATCAAGATCTTATCAGGCAGCTCACCAAAGACATTGCATCAATGTTTCCGATAACCCGTTTATATTTGGCTAGCATTCCCTTGTATCCCGGCGGACTACATTGTTTTACCATCGGTTCTAAAGAGTATGATCCGGTTAGCGTTGATCTTGCCCGCATTCCGGAAAACATCGATACACGCTATTATAACCGGGAATTGCAAAAAAGCTGCTTTGCATTGCCAAACTTTGTGAAGGAATTAGTGAGATAAGCCACTTGGAACAAAGCGAGATTGCTACGCTGGCGCTCGCAATGACATAGGGAAGCTTGTGCTCCTATGATTATTGCAAGCGAACGGGAAGCAATCTCGCTTTTAACAGTTATATTAGATTTTCGGGGTTTAAGCCTGCTAGTTCAGGTAGCACAAACTGTCCATTCTTACGGATAAGTGTATCGTCAAACCAGATTTCACCACCACCGTATTCGGCTGTTTGAATACAGACAAGGTCCCAGTGGATGACAGACTTGTTGCCATTAAAGGCAACATCATAGGCGTTGCCAGGGGTGAAATGGAAGCTTCCTTTGATTTTCTCATCAAATAAGATATCCTTCATCGGTTTTTCAATATAAGGATTTACTCCTAGCGCAAACTCACCAATATAACGGGCACCCTCATCAATATCAAAAACCTTGATACACGGAGGGCGTGTTATAACTGAGGACACCATTTACCGAGTCTTTTACCGGTGCGGTATACACTTCACCATCAGGTATATTTCTCAGTCCGGAACATTTTACTGCTGGTATATCTTTAATTGAAAACGTAAGCTCAGTATTAGGTCCGGTGATTTTTACTTTGTCGGTTTTCTCCATTAGCGCAATCAATGGGTCCATGGCTTTGGCCATTTTTGCATAATCAAGATTGCACACCTTGAAGTAAAAGTCTTCAAAGGCTTCGGTGCTGGAATTGGATAATTGTGCCATCGAGGCATTTGGCCAGCGTAAGATACACCACTTAGTATGAGGCACACGCACGTCAAGATGCACTGGTTTTACCCAATTTTGTTGGTAGTTTTGTAATTGGGAGGCAGGGACATCCGCCATTTCCGCGATATTAAAGCTGGCTCGAAGACCAAGATAGGCATCCATTTCTTTCATTCTCGCCTGCTCCCAAGAAGCAGCAAGGGTGAGTTGTTCGCTGGAAGCTTGTATAAGCAAGGCGCGCTGCAATTGGCTGTTTTTAATTTCGAGGAAAGGAATACCGCCAGCGGCGTAAGCCTCATCAACAAGTGCTTTGGCTAGTGGCAGAGCATCATCAAACATCTCAATTAATATTTTTTCGCCTGCGGCAAGATTGGTAGAATAGCCAATCAGGTTTTTGGCGAGGGTTTTTATGCGTGAATCCAAAGTAGTACCTCCTTAAAATTTGGTTATTGATACGTATTATACTATCAGTATTTGATGTTTTAACCAAAATATCCTTTGGAAACCTTAGCTTTCTTCAATAAAATAGCGTACAATAATACTTGCAATTTAAGTAGACCTATTATATAATTTATTATGTTAATGAAAATTCCTCGATAGCTCAGTTGGTAGAGCAATCGGCTGTTAACCGATTTGTCGTAGGTTCGAGTCCTACTCGAGGAGCCAAAGGCCCGTTGGTCAAGCGGTTAAGACACGAAAGTCGAAAATCGAATACGTACGGGCGATTAGCTCAGCTGGGAGAGCGCCTGCCTTACAAGCAGGATGTCGGCGGTTCGATCCCGTCATCGCCCACCACCAAGAAAGCAACAGATAAATCTGTTAGCTTTCTTTTTTAATTCTTACAGGGTATACAGTTTATGCCACAAAGGCATAGTGTGAGCCTTTGTGAAAAAAAACATAATCTGAATAATTGTACAGCAGGAGAAACTTGGAATTTGACGAACTGTGTCAGAAAAGGGTGGTGAGACTTGGTGCTGTTTTCCAAAAGTAGAAATAGGATAGCTATGACAGTTGTTGGAACTTTACTGTTAGTAATGATTATTGTACTAACCCTTAATTACTTTAAGTATCAGTACCAAGCAGTGGTGACAGGCGAGCGCGAAAGGCTTACCGTAATTGCCGATTACCTGGATTTGCGTCTAAACGCTCGTTTGGTCGGACTTAATTTATTGGCGGCTCACCCTGATGTGCGTAGTCTTCAACCTGAACGGGTACAGTCAGATTTGCTGGCAGCTGCCAAGGTCTTAGATGTTGTTAATGTAGCCTTGTATAAGTATGATGGCAGCCTAATTAGTGATTGTTGCTCAGTTCCAGGTCAGATTAAATCTTCATTTGGTCAGCCATATTTTAAAAGGGATTTTAAGTCAGTGTTAACAGGCGGTTCGCATGTTTCTGAAAGGCTATTAAACAGCGATGTGGAAAATGCTTATGTGAGCCTGCAAGTCCCGGTGCTGGAAGAGGATCAAGTGATTGCAGTATTAGCGGCCTATGTACCAATTAGTGATATATCATTGGCAGCATATCGGGAAGGGATGTCTAAGTCGCAGTATACGATGGTTGTGGATGGGAATGGTCAATTTATCCATCATCCCCGGCTGAATCAGATTTTTCCTGAAAGTCCATTGGTTAAACAACAGATGCAGGAGTTATTCTTACATAAAAACGGTGTTGTCAGGATGAATTCGGCTCTTGACGGAGTTGATACATTGTTTATTTATACTGATTTACATAATGCACGCTGGCGAGTTGTAACTGCCATACGCATGGATGCTTTGTATGGCGGAGTTTTGCGCAAAACTCTGGCAGATGCGGAGAGTTTCCTTTGGCTGGCAATTTGTTTTGGCCTTTTGTATGGTGTCAGACGTCAGGCTAGTTTCCATGAACGTGAGCGTGAACAGCTGCGCTTGGAACGAATGATGTGTGTCAACCAATTGACGGCAGGGATTGCTCATGAAATTAGAAACCCCCTCACATCAATCAAAGGCTTTATTCAGCTTATGGCTCGGCGTGGTGATAAGCCAGTTTCACCTGAACATCTTGAGATAATCATTTCTGAAATTGGGCGGATTGATAACTTAATTAGCGAATTTCAAATGTTGGCTAAGCCATTAAAAGAGACCTTATTTGAAAAAGTCGATGTATGCAAATTGTTACATGATGTGTTGTTGCTTATGGAAGGGCAATTTGATAATAAAAATATTGCTTTTGACTTACAACTGCCGCAATCAGATTGTTTGGCTCTTGGTGACATAGCCCAGCTCAAACAAGTGTTTATTAATCTTGTCAAAAATGCATTGGAAGCAGTGCCGGTTGACGGTAATGTTGCGGTAATAGTAAGTCGCCAGAAGGATATGATGGCGATAACAGTAGAAAATGATGGCGAGGGTATTTCGCCAGAAATTGTTGAAAAACTAGGAACACCGTTTTTCACAACCAAAGCAAACGGTACCGGTTTAGGCTTATCAGTGTGTTATAGTATTATCCAAAATCATGGTGGGAAAATTCTGATTTCCAGTCAGGCAGGCAGGAGAACAGCCTTTACGGTGCTAGTGCCAGCCGCGGATCATGAAGGGTGTTGCTACAAATAGTTTTGGTGTATACTATATAATTGAAATAAGTTGGCAAGTGAACAGGGGGGGAGTGGTTTCTGTTATGGAAGCAAAAGAGCGGCGTGAGCAGATTGCCAGTTTGCTGCAACAAATTAGGCAGCCAATAACGGGAATGGCATTAGCAAAAAAACTTGGCGTAAGCCGGCAGGTTATTGTCGGTGATATTGCTATTTTGCGGGCGTCTGGTGTTGATATTTACGCTACTCCCCAAGGCTATGTTATTTTGCAAACTGCGGCACCTGCTGCTGTCAGAGCGAAATTTGCTTGCTGTCATGATACTAAGTGCATAGAGACCGAACTTGCCGTAATTATTGATAATGGCGGTCATGTTCTTGATGTTAGTGTTGAGCATCCTGTGTATGGCGAGATTAAAGCCAACTTAATGCTGACTTCCCGGCGGGATTTAGCCGATTTTTTACATAAATCAGCGGAAAGCGGGGCTGCGCCGCTTTCACTTGTTACTGGTGGAGTGCATTTGCACACAATCGAAGCGCCCACAACCGCGGTTTTGCAGAAGATTGCTGCAGAACTTAAGGTGTTAGGGATATTGCTTGAATAAAAAAAATGCTGCTGGCGTTTAGCCAACAGCGTTTTTTTATTCAAAATAGTTGCCATTTTAACGTAGGGCCAGTATAATACATAGTATGACAAGACAGGTGTAAAGACAATTGGAGGCGAACGAGTTGGACGTTATTAGACGGTTAGAACAAATCCCAGTCAGCCGCTTCCATTACAAATTGCTGGCATTGACTGGACTGGGTTGGATGTTTGATGCTATGGATACTGGAATTATTGCTTTTGTATTGCCGGTATTAGCGAAGGAGTGGAGTTTAACGGGGGCCCAAATGGGTTTTATCGGCAGCATTGGTCTCCTGGGGATGGCTATTGGCGCGGTGCTGGGTGGTCTGGCGGCTGATAGATATGGGCGTAAGGCCGTATTCACGGTCACACTGTTGATGTATAGTGTAGCTACAGGATTATGTGGAGTAGCATGGAGTTATGAATCCTTACTTATGTTTAGATTCTTGGTAGGATTTGGCTTAGGCGGTGAACTGCCGGTAGCGGCTACGCTTATGACAGAGTACTCACCACCGGCAAGGCGTGGCCGCTTCATTGTATTATTGGAAAGTTTCTGGGGAGTTGGCTGGTTAGCGGCGGCGCTTATTTCGTATTTTGTTATTCCTCGCTTTGGTTGGCAAATGGCATTTTTCATTGGCGCAGTGCCGGCACTTTATGTGTTTTTTATTAGAATGGGAGTACCTGAATCTATCCGTTACCTTATCGCTAAAGGACGTCACGCGGAAGCCTTGGAAATTGTGGCGAAAATAGAGCGCTCAGTCGGGATTGAATCAACTGTTCAGCCAGCGGCAACAAGCAATGTGGATTTGCCAAATCTTACTGAGGATAAGATAGCCTTTAAGGAATTATGGACTGGCAAGTTTGCCAAACGGACTATTATACTATGGATAATCTGGTTTGGTATTGTGTATTCTTATTATGGCATCTTTACTTGGCTTCCGTCACTCATGGTTCAGCAGGGACATACTGTTCTCAAAACATTTGAATATGTATTAATTATGACAGTGGCTCAATTGCCAGGGTATTTTAG
>JAGGAA010000242.1 GCA_017889675.1 Bacillota bacterium
CGCTGTTATCCTGTAGAGTGTCAACCGTATCATTATATTTATCCGCAAAATCCTTTACAGCACTGACAATAGCACTACTATCTGATTTTTTAAATACACTATTCTGGTTGCTCGCAGTAAGCGCTTGGGCGGCAGGCTTTAAATCGCTGTACGATTCGCGGACTTCTTTGAGTGCACTACTCAACCCAGTCTGGGTCGACGTACTTTGAGAAACAAGGCTGTTGTTGTCCTGATAGCCGGACAACATGGTCGAAACAGCGGCAACATTAATCCCGGGAAATTGCCTGGTAACTAAATTATAGGGGCTATACTGGGTGTAATTGTATCCGATAGAATTAACCATATTATCACCCCTCAGAACTAAATTTGTCTATTTTCTCACTTTTAGCTTACAGTAAAATTATACCAAAGTCAACAACTTTATTAAACATTATTCTAATAATTATCGCCGTCATCCTCTTATTTGCTAAGAAGGATAATGATAAACTGGCAGGGAATATACTTCTCGACAATACGGCATAGGAAGAGGGATATTATGAAGCTAATCTCGTGGAATGTCAATGGACTAAGGGCTTGTCTCAATAAAGGTTTTACCAATTTTTTTGCTGCCATAGACGCCGATATCTTCTGTGTACAAGAAACTAAGATGCAACAGGCTCAGTCTGAATTGGTACTGCCAGGTTACCACGAGTACTGGAACAGCGCTGTGAAAAAAGGCTACTCAGGTACCGCGATTTTCACGCGTACCAAGCCATTAGCCGTGACCTATGGAATGAACATTGCTGAACATGATCAGGAAGGCCGAATAATCGCACTGGAATTTGCTGATTTTTATCTAGTCAATGTCTACACCCCCAATTCTCAACGTGAGCTTGCCCGCCTTGACTACCGAATGAAGTGGGAAGAAGATTTCAATGCCTACCTTACTCAGCTTAACAAAGGTAAGCCGGTAATTATCTGCGGTGACCTCAATGTGGCCCATCAGGAAATTGACATTAAAAATCCGAAAACCAATCGCAAAAATGCCGGCTTTACTGACGACGAACGAAATAAAATGACACTACTGCTCCAATCAGGCTTCACCGATACTTTTCGCACTTTATATCCGGATAAGCAGGACGCCTATACCTGGTGGTCTTATATGATGAACGCCAGAGCACGAAATATCGGCTGGCGTATTGACTATTTTATAGTATCTAATTGTTTAAAAGATTCTATAACAGAAGCCCGCATCTATGCTGATATCATGGGCAGTGACCATTGTCCGATCGGCCTTGAACTGGTATAAAGACAATAAAGACCAGCACCCGCTAAGGTACTGGTCTATTTTTTTCGTATTAATGCCTGAATTGATTAGTGAATTGCCTTTTTCCTAAATTGCCCACCCATTACCTCATGGACATCGTTAAAGGTAACAAAGGCACCCTCGTCAATCTCATCAACAATCGATTTTAATTTGGCCATCTCCAGCCGCGTAATAACGCAATACAGCACATCTTTGCGTTCCTTAGTATAGCCGCCTGAACCATGCAAAACGGTAACTCCCCGGCCTAGCCGAGCCATCAAGGTCTCGGTTATCTCATCAGGCTTGTCTGTTACAATCATAACTGCCTTAGATTCATCCAGACCTTCGATCACTGTATCAATGACTTTAAAGGCAACAAAGTACGCCACCAGCGAATACATAGCTTTATCCCAGCTAAACACAAACCCCGCACTGGTAAGAATAAACAAATTAAAGAACATGATGATTTCGCCGACTGAAAAACTGGTACGCTTGTCCAGCAAAATGGCAACAATCTCTGTTCCATCAAGAGAACCCCCATACCGGATAATCAAACCAACACCAATACCAACGATGATGCCCCCAAAGATTGCCGCCAAGAACAAATCGTTGGTTAGTCCCGGTATAGGATGAAAGACCGAAACCCAATAGGACAGAGATAGGATAGAGAAAAGAGTTGAAATAGCAAATGTTTTACCAATCTGAGCATATCCCAAATATAAAAACGGTATATTCAGCACTACCAAAAATAAACTTAACGGTAACCCTGTTATATGGCTAACCATAATAGAAATACCGACTATACCGCCATCAATAATATTGTTGGGAACTAAAAAAATCTCCAATCCAATTGCAGCTATGATTGATCCTATGAAAAGCAAGGTATACTTTTTTAGAATTCGTAAATTCGAACTTCGTTTCGTCATAGGCTATCCTCCTTATGTTTCATCTACTATTTTTACAACAAATAACTCAGCCTTTACTTATTATACACGCCCACATAAACCATTACTTTGATATTATCTACAGCAAATTCAACTACGATAACATTCGGAACTGCTAATCTTACCTGTCCATCATTACCAATCAACAAAGTGGGCGGTGATATATCCAGGCCCTCAATACCCATGCCCATCATCATTTTGGAGGCAAATTGCTTAGCTGATGCAGTATCCATGCCAATAAGTATTGCTCCTTGCAAAGGACCAAGAACACCGATATTAATAAGTATTCCCTGATACTGCAAAGGAGATGCCGCTAGTGAAACTCCCTTTTTCTCTACTGTTTGAAACCCAATCTGCGGCAAAATATTGGTGAAAGCTTCGAGTATAGGATTAATTGTTTTTACATCCATAATACCCGCCCCCTCTTAAAGCCAATACCTAGATATGTCCGTCCAAAATCATTATCGCCATAGATACCCTGAAGCTGAATAGTAGGGCTGACAATCTTCGTCTGCACTCCATAGAATACGCTTGGCGGCGAAACTCTAAGTCCAAATGCCTGCTCCTTTTTATTTAGCATAGAACAAGCCACACCACCGACTATGTTGGCAAATTCCGCTGCCATTGCCATAATCTCTTCTTGGTTCTTAGCCGGGCGACGCAAAATGCCCTCTGCCATCTTTTCTGCCGTTTCCTGTGACAAATCCACGATCATCGAGCCTGAGTAATGGCCAATTATACCAATAACTACCGTTATACCCTGTGAAACCTCTTTGTCTGACCACGTCCGTTCCGAGAAAGTGGTTATTGCTTTAGTCATGCGGGTTATGCTCTGCGCCAATGCTTCCTGGAAAACATCGATACTCCAGTTCACCAGTTGTTCGTATAGACTGTCTGGCGAGGCAACTCCAGTAATAACCCGTCGCAATCCTTCTGCCTCAACAGGTTTTTGCACATAACCAGCTACACCAATACGCCGGGCCTCAGCCTCTGCTTGCTCATCCTTCATAGAACTAATTAATATAATTTTAGCCATGGCGTCATGGGCAAGCAATACTTTACTGCACTCAAAACCATCCGCCCCCGGCATGACTATATCCATGGTTACAATATCAGGTTTACATTTGTTATACGTTTCTACTAAAGATTCCAGGCATTCCGCCTCACCAACAACCTCATAGCCTTCCTGCTGCAGACTGTCTGCTAAAATCGCCCGAGAAAAAGATGAATCGTCAACAATCATAATGCGAATACTCAAGTTTTAGCCCTACTTTCGTATTATATTTTACGTGACTAACCCCCACTAACCATCCCAGAAAATGTGATTTACCTATAGTAATGATAACTCAAATTGCCTAAGAAAACAACTCCACAAGAAATTATTAAGATAAAATAAGACAAAAAATAAGATAAAAGGATAGCCCTTTATCTTATTTTGATCACACCGTTACCAAGTTGCGACACTGTTACTGCTTATTGTTTTTGTATCCCATTCGGACGCAATAGCGGCTTTTCCCCTTTAAGCGACTGAATAAACTGGAATGCCTTTTCAACTTTTGCCGGTTCACCTTCAAGCACCAGGGTCACTGCGCCTTCGGAACCAGCAATTCCCCCAGATCCAACATGGTAAACCCGAACATCAAACATGGTCGAAACCGCTTGTATCTCAGTTATTACCGTAGCATTAACAATCGGCATCATCCCAGCCGGGGTGCCGGTAGTGTATTTATAGCTTTTATTACCACAGTGTTTGACAGCCTCGGTTACGTTTGGAACCATTTTTTCCAATCCTACCGGCATAATCAAGCGGGCGCCACGGGCATACAGACTGCCGATAGCTGAACCAATTGTTCCGCCGGCATCATTAGCCATGAAGATCGCCGTGTTGAAATTGCTGTCAACAGCATTTGCACCTTTAATAAAAACATCCGTGTCCGAGAATTGCTCCAGAGCCTTTTCGGTCCGAATATCCTGCCGGACTCCTTTATGCAAGACAATGGGGAAAATAAAATCAGGGTTATCCGGAGTGCTCCAGGTCTCTCCCACAGTTATATGACCTGATATAAAATTTTCTTTAATCATCTTGCTGCCAAGAAGTTCCTCGGCAACATATCCAGTGCTGGTTCCGGTCGCCACAACTATCCAGCCGTTTGTTAAGGCTGCTTTAACCACCGGAAGCTGGGCAACTGCCTTGGCAATCAGTCGCCTGGATTCATAAGGTGTTAATACAATAAAGGCTCGCTCTGAATACATAGTGACACCTCCGCTAAGTTCTTGTATGACTAAATAATTATCTAGCAGGGCTATTAAAACCATTAACTTCACTACATCTCTTTGGCGGGAACCGGCCCCCGCGCCAGTGCAATTTTACCTGTCCGGACAATCTCAATAATGCCGAAATCCAGCAGCACTTCGCAAAAAGCATCAATTTTGCTTTCCTCGCCGGTAAGTTCAATTGCCACCGTTTCCCGGTTAACATCAATAATTTTGGCACGAAAGATCTCTACGACATTCACCAAATCTGAGCGGTTAGTTTTGCTGGCTTTTACCTTAATCAGTGCCAATTCCCGCTCAATGGACTCAACATAGGTAAGGTTAACAATCTTAATGACATCAACTAACTTGGACAACTGATTGACAACCTGTTCCAGCTCAACCTCATTATCGGCCGCCACGCTAATAGTAATCCGGGTCGTGTCTAGCTCTTCGGTATAGCTGGCGGCAATACTCTCGATATTAAAAGCCCGCCGGCTAATCAGTCCTGAGATATGAGTTAACACCCCCGGTCGATTTTCGACCAACACTGCCAACGTGTATTTCATCAGCTCATCCCCCCTAAAAGCATTTGATCCAGCCGTCCACCCGGCGGAACCATAGGCAGCACATCCTCAGTAGGCGGCAATAGTATATCAACCAGTACCGGTCCCGACATGTTTAAGGCTTTTTCCAGCACTGCATCCAGCTTATCAGGTTGAGTAACCCGCAAACCTGGCACACCCATCGCCTCAGCAAGTTTGACAAAATCAGTTTTTCCCTTGATGCTGGAATGAGAATAGCGCTGACCGTAAAACATCCGCTGCCACTGATGAACCATCCCCAACACTTCATTATTCATAACAAAAATCTTTAATGGCAAATTATTGTCAGCCACTGTCGCCAGTTCCTGACAATTCATCATAATACTACCATCGCCAGTAAATAGTACCACGTTTTTATCAGGTAAACTCATCTGCGCACCAATAGCTGCTGGCAAACCATAACCCATGGTTCCTAAACCGCCTGATGTTATATAGGAACGTTCTCTGACAAAATTATAATATTGTGCCACCCACATCTGATGTTGTCCAACATCGGTTACAATAACAGTGTTCTCCTGGGTAAGCTGACTTACCTTCTCAATAACAGTTTGAGGCATAATTTTTCCTGATGTCTGAGCATAGGTTAACGGTTTTTCCCGTTTCCACATTTGTACACACTCATTCCATGCGGCAATTCCTTCGCGCCACTCTGCTGCGCTGCGTCTAGTCGTCTTTTCATTAAGCAGCGGCAAAGACCAGCGAAGATCGCCGACAACCCGCAGATCGGCACGTACATTCTTATTCACCTCAGCAGGATCAATATCGAAGTGTACAATCTTAGCCTGTGGCGCAAAATTTTTGACTACGCTTGTTACCCGATCATCAAATCGAACGCCAATACCCACACTCGGTGGTAGCCATATTGGCTGCATACGTCCCATGCATACCTACCATACCTAAATGTTGCGGGGAATCAGCCGGAATACAACCTAATCCCATTAAACTGGAAAACACAGGAAATCCTGTCAACTCGGCAAACTTACGAAATTCCGCTACTGTTTCCGAAAGGATAACACCGCCGCCGACAAAAATGATTGGATTTTTAGCTGCCGCCATAGCCTGTACAACCAGTTCCACACTCTCCGGTTCACCGGCAAACAGGGGGCTATAGCCCCGTAAGCTAACCGTCTCCGGATACTCGAAATCCAAAGGAGCATTAAAAACGTCGCGGGAAACATCGACAACCACCGGCCCCGGTCGTCCAGTCCGCGCAATGTAAAAGGCTTCCTTCAGGATTCTCGGCAAATCCTGAACCTTTTTAACTAAATAGTTGTGCTTGGTAATGGGAGTAGTAATACCAATGATATCGGCTTCCTGAAAAGCATCTTTCCCAATCACCCCAACCCCCACCTGCCCGGTAATGGCCACAAGCGGAACAGAATCCATGTAGGCAGTGGCAATACCGGTTACCAAGTTGGTCGCGCCAGGACCTGAGGTCGCAAAACAAACCCCAGTTTTGCCAGTTGCCCGGGCATAACCGTCGGCAGCATGAACAGCACCTTGTTCATGCCTAGTTAAAATATGGGGAAAATCAGCTTTATACAGCGCATCATATAAGGTCAACACACAGCCTCCCGGATAGCCAAACACCAGGTTTACCCCTTCGGCCTTCAAACACTCGATAATTGCTTCCGCCCCCAACATTTTCAAGCTAATTTCCCCCTTTTATACTCAATAAAAAATAAAAAACCTCTGTCCCTTACTAAAGGGACGGAGGTTAATCCGCGATACCACCCAAATTCTATGGTTAATAACCATAGCTGCTCATAGGTACGGAGGTTAGACTCGATACCTCGCCGCAATAACGGGCGGCAATTTCTCCCAAGAGAACCCGGCGTAGCCTACTAACATTTCAGCACGCAACTCGCGGATGATTTTCATTATATTCGATAGCGCTGGCTCACACCAATCCCAGCTCGCTGTTGCTATCACACTATAACTACTCTTCCGTTCATCGTCTTTACAACTTCTATTTTATTGATTGTTATATTACAGAAAAATCGTTCTGTTGTCAAGAACATTCTGCTATTTTGTTTACACATTTTCTATTTAATATCATTATACTTTAACCAACTGTAAACATTCTATACTATGCCAACAAGCGAAGAAGCAAAATGACAAAAAACAATTGACCTACCCATCGTATTCCGGTGAATATTCCAGCAGTTTGGTTTTAACCTGATTGGTATCCAAAAGTCTAAACAAACCATTAAAGTCAGTAGTACTATAGATGGGTATGCGTCGTAATAAATAAATATTGTCCCTGTCAGGGGTATTAAGACCCGGCAAGACGGTAAACGCCGCTTGATAGTCGGCTGCTGCTATTACTTCCCAGGTCCTTAGATTAAAATAGCCGTAGGGATAGGAAAATAACTCCGAAGTTTTAGCCGTAACCTGTCGAAGGTCCTTTTTGACAGCCTTAACCTCATACTGCAACTCCTGACCTGATAGCGCGGTCAAGTCACTGTGTGTCACCGAGTGACCGCCAAAAACAATACCATAGACAGACATCTCCCTTATCTGAGCACTTGACAACCGCTTGTTTTTATCAATATTTACACCTGGAACAAAAATAACAGCACGAAAATCATATTGCTTTAATATAGGAAAAGCATATAAATAATTATCCTCATAACCATCATCAAATGTAATAAGAATCGGCTTGTCCGGCAGTTTAACCGGTTCCTGCCGCATATACGCAACAAACTTTTCCGGGGAAATAGTTTCAAAACCCGCCTTTTTCAACATATCCATCTGTCGTGCAAACTCTGCCGGTGTCACCGTTAAATGCGGTAAATCACTGTTGTTCTCACTCACATGATGATATAACAATACGGGAATACCGTTAAGATACTGGGCAGATGCACTATTGGCAAACATAACAGGCAAAAGTCCGACAAGCAGGCAAATAAGCTGGTGGCATACTACCTTTTTTCCGATCTGCATATGAATCCCTCTTCTTGTTTTATATTAATTTCTATTATAAACTAACTTTAATTCATAGTATACCACGCGCCTATAGTAGTTATTTAGAGTTAGTGCGTGATCCCGAGATTGATGTTATCTATGTTTCCCGAGATTGATGTTATCTATGTTACTACCCCACATTCTTCCCACTATGAAAACGTGAAACAAAACTATCGCCGAAGGTGCTATTGGGGACATAATTCATTTCAGGGCCCAATATGGCTTTGCCCCCACCGGGGCGAGGTATGTTAGAAAATTTGATCCCAACCTGGCCGGAGGTGCTTTGTTGGACATCGGTGTTTACGCCGTCGGGGTGGCAACCATGCAAACAGTCATACTAATGGCCTTGCTTCCTGATCAACACAGGAGGCAAGGCCGTTTACGTTAACCTACTAACAATATCATCTGCTTTATTGGTTTGAACCAACAAAAGTAAAACCATATTTCTTAAAGACTGCTGCACTTTGTGGACTACAAAGATATGTTAAAAAGGCTTCGGCTTCTTGGGGATGCTTAGAATTAGCCATAACCACTGCTGGAAACGTAACCGGCGTGTGCGACCCATCTGGCGCAGCCGCAACTACTTTGACCTTATCGCTTAACGCTGCCACCGTCGAAAATGCAATTCCTGCGTCAACATTTTCTGTCTCAACATAGGCAATGATTGTGCGAACATCCTTAGCCTGTACGGCTTTATCTTTAACAGCTTCCCATATACCAATATTTTTAAGTAACTCTATAGCATATTGACCAGCCGGCACAGTCCCCGGCTCGCCCATACCAAACCTTGTGACCCTTGTTAAATTTTGAAAACCTTCGATTTTCAATTGAGAGTTTTTCGGAACCACCAGTACCAATTTATCACTAACCAGTATTTTTCGGGTACTAGCTACTACGAGATTTTGGTTTTGCAGATCATTCACCTGTTTCGGTGAAGCAGAAATAAATATATCTGCCATGACACCCTGTTCTAACTGTTTCTGTAAAACTCCAGCAGGACCAAGATTAAATACAAGTTTTACATTTGGATTAGACGCTTCATATTCTTTTTGAATATCCTGCAGAGCATCTTTCAGCCCAAGCGCAGCAGAAATATTAATTTCCATAGGCTCGGTCAGTTTTACCGGCGTTTGGGCAACAGGCTTTGTTGCCCAAATTGTTCCGGCGACAGCCAGAACTGCAACCAGTATAAATAGCCAATTAACTATAACCTTCTTTTTCACAGATAACTCCCCCTCGCATTGCCAGTAGCGCTGGCTGCTATTTCTCCAGGACAAGCTCATGCCTGTCAGCATCTGTTAATACACAATTCCATGCTATGATCTGACCGCCTTTAATTTAGAAACAAACAAATTTATACTAACATAAACTAACATAACTTTATTATAGTATTTATTATATGGTAATTGCAAGCAATTACTATATAATAAATGCCGCTTTAAGCAACACTTGTTTAGCCTTTAAAGTTAGTAATTCTAGGCATAATTCCATATTTACCAGCATTATCGCTAAACTAAATTTTTTCTACTCAATATATACCAACCCTATTGCTTTATATAATCTCAGCAAATATAATAGTATTATACTTGTTTATATTT
>JAGGAA010000243.1 GCA_017889675.1 Bacillota bacterium
CAACCTGGTAGAAACTATTGACCCATATTGTCAATAATATACAAGAATCCTTTATTTTTTTAAATTAACTACTCAGCAAGCACTGCTATCATCCGGTTACACTACACCCTGTCCTAGCGAAACGGTTTGCGAAAGAGAAACTGACCCTGCGGGGTATCAATACATGTTTTTCCATTTTCCACCACTTGCTGTCCCCTGAGAAATACATGAACGGCCTGCCCCTGCTGTTTCATTCCTTCATAGGGACTGTAGTCCACCTTCTGAGCCTGAGAGGCAGCACTAATTGTAACCTGACGGCGCTCGTCCCAAATCACCAAATCCGCATCACTGCCTGGAGCTATCGTTCCTTTCTTTGGAAAAAGACCAAAGAGTTTTGCCGGCTGGGTTGCTACTTTGTCAACAAACTGGGTAAGGCTAATTTTCCCAGCCTTGACACCATAGGTATATAAGAGCCCCAACCGGTGCTCCACGCCGGGAGCACCATTGGGTATCTTGCTAAAGTCCTCGCTTCCCACTTCTTTCTGTCCATGGAAGTTAAAGGAGCAATGGTCGGTAGCGACAGTATCCAAAATACCGGTTTTCAGCCCGTTCCATAAATACTCTTGGTTTTCCTTCGCCCTGAGCGGCGGCGAGATGACGTATTTTGCACAGCTAAAGGTGGTGTCCTGATACACACTATCATCCAGCACTAGGTATTGGGGACAAGTTTCAGCAAACACCCGGACACCCCGGGCCTTGGCCTGCGCTACTGTCTCCAGGGATTCCCGGCAACTTAAATGGACAACCAACACGGGAGCATCAGCCATCTCAGCCAGTACCGTCAGCCGATTCACCGCTTCCTGTTCCACCCGTGGCGGTCGGGATAAGTGATGATAAGCTGGTGCAGTTTTGCCTTGCCGGCGAAACTGCCTGACCAGATTATCAACAATATCGCCGTTTTCACAATGGACGCAGGTTAGAATACCCCAGTCCCGACTACGTTCCAACACTTGAAATAAGGTGCTGTCATCTACTTGCATTACATTTTTATAAGCCATATAC
Organism: Bacillota bacterium; assembly: GCA_017889675.1. Lineage (GTDB taxonomy): Bacteria > Bacillota > Negativicutes > Sporomusales > Sporomusaceae > Sporomusa. The sequence continues at coordinate 1,042 of JAGGAA010000243.1, forward strand.
AGCTTTACGGAGGCCACCCCAGCCTCCTGGCCAAGCCAGGGTATTTCCCGGGAAACTTGCTCATTCCAATCGGTAATAGCCATATGAAAACCATAGTCTGAGTAACATTTTCCGTCTGCGCGCTGATGCCAGTTTTCCAGGCCTTGTTGTAACGTTTCACCTTTAAACTGAGTAGCATAATCAATCACTGTAGTGGTGCCACCGAGGATGGCAGCCTTGGTGCCACTGGCAAAATCATCAGCAGTAGACATGGTACCTACCGGCAAATCAAAGTGGGTATGAGCATCAATACCTCCAGGAAATATATAGCAACCTTCTGCCGTTAGCACTGTATCGCCAGCTTGCGTCACTTGACTGCCAACGGCGTCAATAATCTCGCCTTGGATGCGAATATCGGCTTGATAACAAGCAGTATCTGTGACGATAGTTCCACCACACAAAACAATTCCCATAAAAGTGCCCCCTTACAGCAGCTATACGTTATCTTCCATCAAATGACTACCCGTTGGCGGTAGCTCCTTTTTCTGCTGTAACATCATGCGCAGCTTCCTTACCGTTTAACAGGAGATTTAAGACAATAGCGGCCAAGCTGCCAGCCGTAATACCACTGTGAAGAATAACCTGCAGCCAGCCAGGGAATCCCTGATAAAAGTTAGGTACCGCTAAGGTAATCATCCCAATACCAATACTGATGCCTACCACCATAATATTGTGGGTTCCATCAAAGTTAACTTTCGATAAGGTCTTAATACCGCTGGCTGCTACCATACCAAACATAACAATGCCTGCTCCCCCTAGTACAGGATTGGGTATGGCAGCAATCACCGCGGCCAGCTTAGGCATCAAACCCAGGGCAATTAAAATTACGCCGGAAGCTGCCACCACAAACCGGCTTTTCACCCTGGTTAATCCAACCAACCCGACGTTTTGAGCAAAAGCAGTATAGGGGAAACTATTCAAAATGCCGCCAAGTATGGTCGAGAAACCATCAGCCCGCAAACATCTGGCCAAATCTTCTTTATGAATAGGCTTTTCAATAATTTCACCAATGGCAATACAGTCCCCGGTGGTTTCTGTCATAACTACTAGCATAACCAGCACCATCGCTGCGATGGACGCAATATCAAAGGTTGGCAAGCCAAACCAGAAGGGAGTGGTAATACCAATCCAGCCAGCAGTCCCTACCTGGTTAAAGTTGACCATTCCAAAGGGAACAGCAACAAGAGTTCCGCAGATTAAACCTAAGAGAACAGCAATGTTACTCATAAAGCCGGTAAAATATTTATAGAAGAACAGCACTAGCATCATAACTACAAACGCAAGTCCAATGTACTCTGGGCTGGCATAATCTTTAGCGGCTGGATTGCCGCCTGCTGCCCACCTGACAGCAACTGGCATCAAGGTAACTCCAATAATGGTTATAATGGTCCCCGTAACTACTGGCGGGAAAAAGCGAATTAATCGGCTAAAATAGGGAGCTACTAGATAGGTAACCAACCCGGCCACAATAATGGATCCATAGATGGCCGTCATACCATGGGTTTTACCAATAATAATCATAGGGGTAACAGCCGCAAAGGTAACGCCTTGAATCATCGGAATCCGAATACCCATATTACCAAAACCCAACGTTTGAATCAAAGTGGCAATACCACAGGTAAATAAATCGGCATTAATTAGAAAAATCAATTGTTCTTGGCTTAAGCCAATGGCATTGGCAATAATGAGCGGAACAGCAACCGCACCGGCATACATTGCCAAAACATGCTGCAGACCATAAATAAATAACTGTCCGGTTGGTAGCATTTCATCAACTGGATGACGTGTATTCTCTGTCATTTTAGCATCACCTCGTAATATTTTCATTGTGTTCACCTTAACACAACGTTCTGCTTACTTCATACAGATACAGACACAAGTTGAAAAGTCGCAACATCTACCAGACCTTCATCTGTTAGTTTTAAGGCTGGAATGACCGGTAGACTTAAAAAAGCTAACGTCATAAAGGGATCATATTCCTCCTTTACCCCCAGATTGCGGGCGATTTTGTGAAGCTCTGCCAGTTTTTCCTGTACCTCGCCGATATCCTGGTCAGTCATAAGCCCGGCCAACGGCAAGGATAGAGTACCGAGAATTTTTCCTTCACCAGCAATTACCAACCCGCCCTGAATATGTTCAATTTCTTTTACGGCCAGCATAATGGCTTCGTCGTCGGTTCCCACGACCACCAGATTGTGAGAATCATGAGCAATGGTTGAAGCTATAGCCCCCTGTTTTAGCCCTAGACCTTGCAATAATCCCACACCTACTTTGCCAGAGCCCTTATGCCGCTCCCATACCACCATTTTCATAATATCCCTGCTAGTGTCGGGAACAAATTCTCCCTGAATCACCGGCATCGGCAGTTCTAAAGCAATGGTTACCAACTGGTGTGGCACTAAACCAATCACTCTGGCGATGGGCGAACAGGCGGGAAGCCGGAGCTTCTCCCGGTTGAGTTCTCCCAGGTTCAGCGTATTACGCACCCCCTTGTCGTCCACAAAGAAATTCATAAACAGTGATTTCCCATTTTCCGCCGCCAACTGTCCGTCTTTAAAGACCATAACAGGATGCCAATCTTCGAGATTGGCAAACACTAGCAAGTCAGCCCGATATCCGGGAGCA
>JAGGAA010000244.1 GCA_017889675.1 Bacillota bacterium
GATGGAAGCCTATGACAGGCTCAGTCAGTCCACGCCGCAGATTGCCAAAGTAAATCCGGCCTCGCAGTATGATATGGAAGATTTTCATCAGGCGGGAGGGATTCCGAAGGTGATGCAAGAAATTAAGCACCTGCTTAATAAAGACAGCATTACCGTAAGCGGCAAAACGGTAGAACAAAACCTGGCAGACTATAAATTCAAATACCCCTTTAATTACAACGTGATTAGCACGCTGGACAAACCTTTTGGAACACAGAAAGGGTTAGCAATTTTAAGGGGAAATCTTGCGCCGGAGACAGCGGTAACCAAACCGGCGGCAATTGACCCGGCTATGCATGTATTCACAGGCAGCGCCAAAGTGTTTGATTCTGAAGAAGCTGCAGAAGCGGCCATATTGAATGGCGGTATTACTGCAGGCGATGTTGTAGTTATCCGCTACGAAGGGCCGAAAGGCGGCCCGGGTATGAGAGAAATGTATAAAGCAATGAAGTACCTTTATGGTATGGGCTTGGCCAAGAAAACAGCGCTGATTACTGACGGACGTTTTTCGGGCACCAATAATGGCTGCTTTGTTGGACACATCTCGCCGGAAGCACTTATTTGTTATGCGACCTTTAGTGAGACTATAAAGACAACGGTTACTATTCCTACTGTTGCTCTCCGGCCAAGTATGTTGGATATTTTGCAGAGCTTGCAGGGGGTTAAGGAGTGGCTGGAAAAAAACGGGAACTTGACCCCCGCTCGGCAGACTGTAGGGCTATTTGGTGATGCTATAATTGCTGACGCCACAGTTGTTGCTGACATCCTGGGAATTAAGACTAAGATTTTAACTTGTATTCAAGGAGAAGATCTATCAGAGATTGTAGCGATTGTAAAAGAAATTGCGGATATAGCTGACAGTCAGGGTGGTGAACCATCAGCTGATATGGATACCATTCCCTGTTTTCCAATAACAGTAGGGCGTGAAACTGTGTTTAAGTCGGTATACCGAGCGCGCGAGTTGGTTTTGGCTGGACGCGTGGACAAGGTAAAACTGGAGCAGTTCAAAGCCATTATGGAGTTTATCGGAGAAGGCATAGTTGTTATTGACAGTCAGCGGCGAATTGCGTATGTTAACCATACGGCAGAAAAATTGCTGAACAAGAATAAAGCGCAGATTGTGGGCTATCTTGCCGCCACTGTTTTTCCGGACATAAATCTGGATGATACGTTACGGTATGGACAGACAAGAATGGCAGCACTGAATGATGGTGGCGATCAAGACTTTACTTGCCGGATTGTACCCATGCTTGTCAGCGGACAAACAGTGGGTGCAATAGTAACAATTACCGAAGCGCCGTTTTCTGTTAAGGACAAAGATAAGACAAGCAAGGCTCTAACCGAAAGTGGCTACAAGGCTACCTATAATTTTGATGATTTTATCACAGTCAATACATTTATGCAGGAAACTTTGGAGGCTGCTAAGAGCTATGCTTGCGTGGATTCGACAATTCTAATTAATGGTGATACGGGGACTGGCAAAGAAATTATTGCGCAAAGTATTCATAACTATAGTAAGCGCTGCAGGGGTCCCTTTGTTGCTGTTAATTGTGCAGCTTTGCCGGAAAGCTTGTTGGAAAGTGAGCTTTTTGGCTATGAGTTTGGGGCGTTCACCGGCGCTCGCAAAAACGGCAAAAAAGGCTTGTTTGAGCAAGCTGACAAAGGGACGATTTTTCTTGACGAAATAGGTGAAGTCTCGTTGGGTATGCAGGCCAGATTGCTGCGGGTGCTGCAACAGCGTGAGATTATGCGGGTTGGCGGGGATAAGGTCATCCCGGTGGATGTAGGTATAATAGCGGCAACCCATAGAAATTTGCCAGAATTAATAGAAAAGGGATTGTTTCGCCGGGATCTTTATCATCGATTAAGTATTCTGCAGCTAAGGCTATTGCCGCTTGCTGCCAGACCGGAAGATATACCCTTGTTAGTCGAAGCTATTGGTGAAAAACTCTCAACCAAGCTATTTAAACAATCGTTGCAGTTTAGTGCCGGGGCCGCGAGTGTTCTGGCACGTTATCAGTGGCCGGGAAATGTTAGGGAGTTAGAGGGTGTCATCGAGCGGTTAATGATTCTTAAAAAAGATACCATGGTAAGTAGCGATGATGTAAAAAAAGTTTTAGATGCAAGCGATGATTGTCAGGGTGATGAAGTTAGAACAGTGCCCAAAGGAACTATGGAAGAAATAGAGTATGCCATAATAATGCAGGTTCTGAAGGAAACAGGCAGTCACGAGAAAACGGCAAAAATTTTAGGAATTAGCACAACAACGATTTGGCGAAAAATAAAATGCTTTCAAAATGAAAGAAATGATTTCAATTTGCAATAAGTGCGGCAAAACTAATTAGAATATAGCTATTATGCCAGGTATATAGCGTGGACTATATACCTGGCTTTCATTTTGTAATATTAGTATGGCTGTGCGGATTTTCAAATAGTAATGCTATTGTGACAATAGTCTTGAATTTACTGCGTTTTTTATAGAAAATGAGATTATAATGAAAGTTGGCATGAAAAATGCATATACTACTATGTAAATGAGGATGGAGATATATAATGGAGCGGCTAGCGATTATTGCAGATAACCTAACTGGTGCAAATGATGCGGGAGTACAATTTCGAAAATTTGGTTTTAGTACGCAAGTTGTGCTTAACCACACAGAACTAATAAAGCACTGTACGGGAATTGACGTGATTTCGATTAACACTAACTCACGTAAGGTCTCGGCAGAGGCTGCCTATGATCGGGTCTACCAAGCCGGGTCTGAGCTCATTAAACTTGGTTTTCGCCGCTTCTACAAAAAAATTGACTCTACTCTGCGGGGAAATATTGCTGAAGAAGTAAAAGCAATGATGGAATCGCTAGCCTTTAGTCTCGCGATTATTGTTCCGTCCTATCCTGCCCATGGCAGAATTGTAGAAAATGGCTATTTGCAGATTGTACAGGCTTGGGGCGATAGCAGTAATCCACTTCCTATCTGCTATGTTCCATCCATCATTAAGTCTTCTCCTGAGATTCCTGTAGCGGTTTTAACATTGACTGACGTACGGCAGGGAGAAAAAAAACTCACGCAAAAGTTTACCGAGCTCTACATGGCAGGAATTAACTTAATTGCTGTTGACGCAGTGACCGATGAAGATTTACGTAATATTGCCATTGCCATCAGCAAACTTGATATTCCCTGTCTCTCTGTTGGATCTGCCGGTTTGGCAAGTAAGTTACCTATCGCCTGGAAGGTAGTTGCGCAAGAACATTTGCGTTTGCGACAAGGAACGATGATTGTTGCAGGGACCTTGAATCATGTTACTGCCGAGCAAGTAATCAGTGTCTTAGATTATCCCAACACCGAATTGATTGCTATTCAAACAGATGTAATTTATGGCGGCAGCGCAGCCGAAGAATTGCAGCGGGTGATAACCAGCGTTGAGACAGTGCTGGCTGACGGAAGGATTCCGGTAGTTGTGACTGATACATTGCTTAAAAACCGCAATGACGCAGGTGCGTTAAGTTTATCGGTACAAGTGCAAAAGCATGGTCAGGTCGTAACCAACTTGTTGGGTCAGCTTACCAAAGAAATTGTTGAGAAGCACGGGCTGCGGAACCTTGTTATCTCTGGTGATGGTACAACAACAAGTATTTGCAATACCTTAGGGATTGGATTAATTGATCTTGAACGGGAAATACTTCCTGGTATACCGGTTTGCAAAGCTGTTGGCAGTAACTGTGATGGTGTACATTTGGTTACTAAGGCTGGTGGTTTTGGCAAGCAAAATTCACTCCGCAAAGTACTGGAATTGCTATAAGAACATTGTCAATATGTGTTAGTGGAAAGTTAATGATAAACAACGACCTTGCAGTATCTTGGCAAATAAGCAAAGGTCATAAATTTTAGGGGGTTGGATTATATGAGTTGTGGTTGCAGTCGTAGTCAAAACTTACGAAAAGTCAATTACCAGGGAGACGGTCTGAGAGCCGGGATGCAGTGGGAAGATGCGGATCTGGGAAAACTTCAGATTCTAATAGATACTGTGCATGGCGACAGCCATCCTGGCAGCAGCCATTTAGGTGGACTGGCTGACGAAGCAAAAATTGGAGTTTATGAATCCATGCTTTGGCGTCACCCTTTGACGGCAGTATTTTTATGGCCTCTTGTGACAAATCCGTACCGGCGCAATTGATGACCATGATGCGCCTGGATATGGCTACTATCCATGTTACTGGTGGCTCCATGCTTAGCGGCCCTAATTATATGTCTTCCGAGATTCTCTATGGAGCTGGCGACAAGTACGCCAAAGGCGAAATGACTGAGCAAGAATTGATGTATTATTCTCGTAACTGCTGTCCCAGTGCCGGTGCTTGCCAGTTTATTGGTACGGCAAGTACTATGCAATGTATGTCAGAGGCGCTCGGTTTGGCCTTACCAGGCAATGCTCTGGTTCCAGCGTACACAACCCATCTGACTCGCTATGCCCGGAGAGCTGGCCGGCAAATTATTCAAAATGTAAAAGATTCATTGATTCCCCGTAAGTTTATCACCAAAAAGAACTTCCTGAACG
>JAGGAA010000245.1 GCA_017889675.1 Bacillota bacterium
CATACCATCTAAAAATACCAGTATAGCTTTAATTGGCGGGGCAAAAGGCAAAATAAGATTACGAATAATAATATCCTTGTTGTGCGGCAGCTTGTATAGTTTTTCTAGCAGTGCACGATTTTCGGCCAGCACAGCACTAACCTGTCTGTCATCCGGCTGACTTACGGCGTCATAGGCTAGTCTAACCGGGGAGCGCTCTGACTTGATCGCTGCCAGTTTCTTAACAACCGTTTTCATCTGTGTTAGATGAGTAAACTGACCTGCTTTAAGATTTTTAGCTGCCATTTCTAAGACTTCTTTTAGCTGTTTAGCTTGGCGCAAAAGGATCTGAAGTTCCTCTGCCTGCCCTACAAGTCCGTTCTCTAAGCGCATACTGCTCTTGGCTTTTGTTTTATCTGACTTATCATCTAATACAAAGGGAGTAGGAGTATGCGGTGGCTTATAGACAAGGATGTTTTTCAAATATTTGTAGGTCTTAGAAAAGATAGTTTCCACAGCAGTGTTCCTCCTCTCGTTGTAATTTGTGGTTATTATTACCAAAAGGCAGTTTAATTATTATGTGGGTAGTTCTGGAGTAAAGCAAAAACACATCCAAACATGTTTGAATGTGTTTTTGCTTTACTCTTGATCACTATCATATTGTCCCAAGATACGAACAGCATCTGCTGCAGGCAGTTGTTCGACGTCTTTGAGTTTGCGTTCAATGGATCGGGTGCGTACGGCGGCGGCGTCAATTTGTTTGCTGGCCTGATCTAGTTTTTCCTTAGTCTTGATGAGAACATCGCCGAATTTGCCAAACTCTGTTTTTACAGCGCCCAGAAGGCCCCAGACTTCACTTGAGCGTTTTTCAATCGCCAAGGTCCGAAATCCCATTTGCAGACTATTCAATAATGCCGCCAACGTAGTTGGACCCGTAATACTAATACGATATTGACGCTGTAGGCTGTCACACAGTCCAGGTCGCCGTAATACTTCGGCATATAATCCTTCGATAGGCAGAAACATAATAGCAAAGTCAGTAGTATTAGGAGGATCAACATATTTTTCTCTGATGGTCTTAGCTTCTTGGCGAATCCTGGTTTCTAAACTGGCTGCAGCAGCGGCGGCCAGTTCGGCATTAGCCATATCCTGGGCTTCTACAAGCCGTTGATAATCTTCTTGGGGAAACTTGGCATCAATGGGCAGCCAAACAGGGGTATCATTACTATCTTTGCCTGGCAAACGTACGGCAAATTCTACCCGGTCCTGGCTGCCACGCTTTGTTGCCACATTGACAGAATACTGCTCAGGGGTTAGCACTTGTTCTAATAGCGAGGCCAGCTGCATTTCACCCCAGATGCCGCGGGTTTTAACATTGGACAAGACTTTCTTGAGATCGCCAACCCCGGACGCCAGTTGCTGCATTTCACCCAGCCCTTTGTGCACTTGTTCCAGACGCTCGCTCACAAGTTGAAAAGACTCACCCAAGCGTTTTTCTAGAGTTGCATGCAGCTTTTCATCCACCGTTGCTCGCATATCTTCGAGTTTTTTGCTGTTATCAGTTTGAATATCCATGAGTTTACCCTCAATTGTCTCACGCAGCTTGTCAAGTTTTTGCTCATTAAGCTGAACAAGACGAGAAAATCTCTGGTCATTACTGTTAGTAAATTCATGCAGCTGACCTGCTAGTTCTTCCCGCAGGATTTTAATAGTGAAAGTCAGTTCTTGGCGATTTTTTCCCAGCTCATCGCGGAGCATTGTCTCAAGGCGTTCCTGATTATAGACGAGTTGTTTGAACGGCGTTAAGTCCGGACTCCCAGCCTTAGTAACCTTTACTAGCAGCAGTAAGAGTAACCCGCCATTACCGATGAGTAAAAGCAGCGTGATTGCAGAAAATATGTCATTCATTAGTTACACCATCCCTTGAATAGTCAGCTTTTTCTTATTCAAGACTAGTGGGGGTAAATCCTGTTAGCCAATAGAAATTTTACTTTTGGTTGCATTTTTTGAATAAAGCAGGAGTTCTTTTGATATTAATAGAAAATAATGCCATGAGTAGATTTTTTTCAAATAGTGGCATTGACTTTACGAGGAGGGTTTATATGTCTAATAAAGAACAAATGATAAGCGAAACAATTAACAAGTATGAGCAATATATTAACCCGGCCATGGCCAAACTGTTTCGATTCATGGGGCTGTCTACAATTGAATGGGAGGCCGAAGGTACTATTATCAAGGACATTGGCGGTAAAGAATATGTCGACTGTCTGGGTGGCTATGGGGTATTTAGTTTGGGACACCGTCACCCCAAAGTGGTTGAGGCTGTTAAGCGCCAACTAGATTTCATGCCGCTATCGAGTAAGGTGTTATTTGATAAGCCAATGGCTGATTTAGCAGAACTTCTGGCTGAAATAACGCCTGGTGACCTTCAATATAGTTTCATTGTCAATAGTGGAACGGAAGCAGTAGAAGGCAGCCTCAAGCTGGCGCGGGTACATACCGGACGGAGTAAATTTGTTGCTACCACCAATTCGTTTCATGGCAAAACACTAGGTTCCTTGAGTGCTACTGGACGGGAGATGTTCCGGGACCCGTTTCAACCGCTGCTTGCCGGCTTTAGTCATGTGCCATTTGGTGATATTGATGCTTTAGCCCAAGTTGTGGATAATGAGACAGCAGCTGTCATTATTGAACCCATTCAGGGCGAAGGGGGAATCATTGTCCCGCCTGATACCTATCTGCCTGCAGTACGCGAGATTTGTGACAAAACGGGAGCGCTGTTAATTTGTGATGAAGTACAAACTGGGTTAGGCCGTACCGGCAAAATGTTTGCAGTTGAGCACTATGGTGTGGTGCCTGACATTATAACTACCGCTAAAGCCTTAGGCGGCGGCGTTATGCCGATTGGTGCATTTACAGCGCGCCCAAAAGTCTGGGATAAGTACATCACCAGTCCATTTTTGCATACCTCAACCTTCGGCGGCAACCCCCTGGCCTGTGCCGCTGCTATCGCCGCTGTCAGCGTTATTCGGGAAGAGGGCCTACTCAGTCGAGCTGAACAAAGCGGTTACTATTTTATGGGTAAGCTAACAGAGCTAGCCAAGGCGTACCCTGAGGTAATAGCCCAAGTACGCGGTAAGGGTCTGATGATTGGCATAGAATTGACTAAAGAAGGTATTGGTGGGTTAATCATGTCTGAAATGATTGACAAAGGTGTTCTCATTGCGTACACTCTTAACAATCCTAAAGTCATGCGAATCGAACCGCCGCTGATTATTGAACAAGAGCAGATTGACTACGTCATTACAGCTTTGTCAAGCGCATTGGCAAAGGCTCAGGATATGCTGGAAGACCTATAGTTTTGCATGAATAGCATAATTGGACAGGAGGAAATGAAATATGCCATATGTAGAAGTGACTTTGCCTGTTAATGCTGATCGCAGCCAAATTTATCCCATTTTGAAAGATATGGAAAAATACCCCGAGTTTATGGCTGATTTGGTTAGCGTTGAGGTAATTGAACGAAAAGACGATACAACCATAACTAAATGGGTATCCAATGTGGATGGTCGAATTATCAAATGGACTGAACTTGATAATTTTGATGATACTAACATGCATATTAGCTATAAACAAACCGAAGGCGATTTAAAAAAGTTTCAAGGCGAATGGATATTAACACCAATTGAGGGCGGCACCGAGATCAAACTAACCGTTGATTTTGAATTTGGTATTCCGATGATTGCGGGATTGCTTAATCCGATTCTTAAGAGAAAGGTACGGGACAACAGTATGAATATGTTGACCGCCATCAAGGAACGCATGGAAAATCGAGCTTAAACGCTTGTTGTTAATTATAAGTTAATCACTTATAATTAATAATAGATTCAGAAAAAGAATGGAGGAGCGATGTCATCTTTAGCTAGCGTGGAATAGTTAAGACGGTAAAGTTTACTATAGAATAAAATACGCTATGGAGGTGTCTTAATGAACACGCTTAAGACTACTGTTTTACTTGCTGCATTAACGGGGTTGCTAATTGCAGTTGGTGCCTTTTTTGGTGGCACTAAGGGCATGACGTTCATGTTTGTTATTTCGATTTTGATGAACTTTGCCAGCTACTGGTTTAGTGATAAAATTGTACTTAATATGTATGGTGCACAAGCGGTTACGCCCCAAGATGCACCAGATTTAATCCGCATGGTGAGTAATTTGGCGCAAAAGGCCAAACTGCCGATGCCGAAGGTTTATATTATCAATACAGATGTTCCTAATGCCTTTGCCACCGGTCGTGATCCTGAACATGCTGCTGTAGCTGTGACAACAGGTATTATGCGCGCACTCAATTATGAAGAACTGGAAGGTGTTGTCGCTCACGAATTGTCTCATATCAAAAATCGCGACACTTTGATTAGTACCATTGTTGCTAGTCTTGCTGGTGTTATTACCATGATTGCTAATATTGCACAATGGACGGCTATCTTCGGTTTAGGGCGTGGCGATGATGAAGAGGGGGGCGGTATCGGCGGCATTATTGAGTTTGTCTTCCTTGTTGTGCTGGCGCCGCTTGCTGCTACGCTTATCCAGCTTGGTGTTTCTCGTTCACGCGAATATCTGGCTGATCAAACAGGCGGTACAGTATCGGGCAATCCATTAGCGCTAGCCAGTGCCCTTAAGAAGATTGAATACTTTGCCCAGCACCGTGTAATGGCTGAAGCTACTCCGGCTACCTCGCATCTCTTTATTATTAACCCGTTTAGCGGTGCTGGCGGCATGATGGTTAGTCTATTTAGCACCCACCCGGCAACAGCTGATAGAGTGGCTAAATTGGAAGAGCAGGCAAGGAAAACAAGGTAAATAGAGTAAAAACAATCCCCAGACTTTTAAAGCCTGGGGATTGTTTTTTTCTTATAGAAATCGACGGCAATGACAGGATTACAAGAGGTTAAGTTCTTTGGCAATCATCTTGGTTATTTCTCTGGCTTTGCCGCCAGTTGCTCCGTCTAATGCTTCAATATTGGTTGCGACAATGTATCGCTGGCCATGTTTTTCTATACAACCGACAAACCAGCCTGAAATCCACTTTCCATCTGCAAATCCTGAGCCAGTTTTGCCCATAAATTTGATACCATTACTGTCTGAGAGTGTGATGTTCTTTTTTACTACTGCCAGTGTGCTTGCTGAAAACGGCAATTGCTTGGAATATAGTTTATTAAGTAGGTTTACTTGTTCTATAGCTGAGATTTGTAAGGAGGATCGTAGCCAGAACGTGGTCAATCCGCCAGACATATCGCGATTGCCGTAATCAATTTTATTTAGGTACTCCTGCATGCGTTCTTGCCCTATACGCGATGCAAGCTCCTGGAAGTACCAAACTACTGACTCTTGGGTGGCAGATGCCAGCGTGTGGTCATGGTTCCAGTAGGGGAAATCGTACTTTGTTCCGTTCCATTTAAACAGGGTGAATACATCCTCCTGATCTAATACACCTGTTTCTAGTCCAATGAGGGAATTGTAAATTTTAAAGGTTGAACAAGGGGAGAGCCTTTTTTTGCTTTGCAATTCGTTGTAAATCACATAGTGATCGTTTGCCGGGTCATACATAACGAAGGTACCGGTAAAGCCGGTAAAGTATTT
>JAGGAA010000246.1 GCA_017889675.1 Bacillota bacterium
ATTCCCAGTTATGAATTGTATGATGGCTTTCCACAGCTTGAAAATGGGATTGGTCTTGTCCGCAGTTTCCTGGCTGATTGGGAGCAGGAAGCGGTATCGCTGGCAGGGTATTGTGAACCCCACTATATTGATATTGTTTGTGGCGTTTCTGCAGAGAAAATTTTCTCACCGCTTTTGGCTGAGTTTCGTATTCCAAACCTAACAATCAGAATAATTCCCGTAGAAAATACGTTTTTTGGCAGGAACGTAACGGTCACTGGACTTTTGACAGGTGGCGATATTCTTGAAAGATTACAAAAAATTCCTGGTCCCCGCAGTGCTGTTATTATTCCCGGAGTGGCGCTTAGAAAAGGCGAATCTGTTTTTCTGGATAACATGACACCTGATCATATTGCTGCCAAATTAAATGTTCCGGTACGTGCGGCCTACTTTGCTCAGGATTTAAAACAACTGCTTGCCGCCTGGCGGTAATACAGTATAGCGCAACAGGTATCGGAAAAACTATTGCTAACCGGACCTTGATTGTTGTGCACAGCAAGCGTTGATTATTAGAAAGATACAAGGTGATATTTGATGAGTAAACCAATTGTTGCAATCGTTGGCCGACCAAATGTCGGTAAATCAACTATATTTAATTATATCGGTAGAAACCGGTTATCTATTGTCGAAGATACCCCGGGCGTTACCCGTGACCGCATTTACATGGATTCTGAATGGCTGGGTCGTAATTTTACCATGATTGATACTGGTGGTATTGAATTTGAGACTAGTGACAAAATGCTTAATGCTATACGCAATCAAGCTAAACTGGCCATTGACGAGGCTGACGTTATCATGTTTGTTGTGGACGGAAAGGTAGGTATGACTACTGCCGATAATGAAGTGGCCGTGCTTTTACGCAACACTAGAAAACCAGTTTTACTAGTAGTTAACAAAGTTGACAATATGAAGAATGAGACTGACATTTATGAATTCTACAATCTAGGATTAGGTGATCCGATTGCTCTATCAGCCACTAATGCCCTTAATTTTGGTGACATGCTAGACCAACTGATTGAAAACATGCCTGAAGAACATATTGAACCTGAAGAAAAAGATCAGATCAAGGTGGCGGTAATCGGCCGTCCTAACGTCGGTAAATCTTCGTTAGTTAATGCGATCATTGGCGAAGACCGAGTTATTGTCAGCGATATTCCCGGAACAACCAGAGATGCCATTGATACTCATTTCACTAAAGATGGGCAGTCCTATGTAATGATTGATACCGCCGGAATGCGCCGTAAAGCCAAGGTTGATATGCCGGTTGAGCGCTATAGTGTGATTCGTTCGCTGCGGGCAGTGGACCGCTGTGATGTAGTTCTCATGGTTATTAACGCCGAAGAGGGTATAACAGAGCAAGATAAAAAAATCGCTGGCTATGCTCATGAAGCAGGTAAAGCTAGTATTATTGTCGTAAATAAATGGGATCTCGTTGAAAAAGACAGTAAGACTTCAATGAAATTTACCGAAACTGTTCGTGAAGAATTTGGTTTTATGCAGTATTCACCTGTGTTATTTACTTCAGCCCTTACCAGGCAACGGGTGCAGCGGGTAACCGAACTTGTTAAATTTGTAGCTGACCAACATGCGATGCGGGTGGCAACAAGTGTCCTTAACCAAGTAATTGAGGATGCAACCGCCATCAATCCACCGCCATCTGAGCATGGACGACGGCTAAAAATCTATTTTACTACCCAGCCACAAGTTAAGCCACCTACGTTTATTTTCTTTGTTAATGACCCGGAGATCATGCATTTTTCCTATTTGCGTTTTTTAGAAAACAAATTGCGGGAAGCCTTTGGCTTTGAAGGAACTCCACTCAAGCTGGTTGTTCGCGGACGTAAAGAGAAAGATGAGTAAACAAATTGAAGGAGTGGAGAAATGGAATATTTGCTGGTTATTGTCGCCAGCTATTTAATTGGTTCAATCCCCAATGGGTTGATTATCGGCCAAAAATTCTATAACGTTGATCTAAGGCAGTTTGGCAGTAAAAATATTGGCGCAACTAACGCCTATCGAACACTGGGTCCCTGGCCAGCCTTCTGGGTATTTCTCACAGATGCAGTAAAGGGAGTAGCTGGCGTCCTCCTCGGCCACTATATTGGAGGAACGGCAGCAGCTGAGCTGACTGGTGGAATAGGGGCTATCGCTGGCCATAACTGGTCAGCACTCCTCGGATTTCAAGGCGGACGCGGTGTCGCTACCGGTCTGGGCGTAATTGCTATGCTCTCACCGAAGGTTACGCTGGTTGTCTTTGCTATCTGGGCAATTATTGTATATTTTACTCGTTATGTTTCTCTAGCATCTATTATCGCAGCTGCCTTAGTTCCAGTTACCATGTGGCTATTGAATGCTAGACAGGAATTTTTTTACTTTGGCATAGTGGCTGCCTTATTTGTCATTATTAGACATCGACCGAACATTGAGCGATTATTAAATGGAACAGAATCGAAAATTAAAGCCGGCCGTAAAACTGAATCCGGTGATGCGAAAGAGAAGTGACAATACCAAAATGCACATAGCCGTTATTGGTGCAGGCAGCTGGGGCACAGCTTTGGCCTCAGTCTTAGGGCAAAAGCATGCAGCTGTTCGACTATGGGTACGTTCCCCTGAGCTATCTGAGCAGATCCAGGTAACCCGCGAAAATGCAACATACCTGCCTGGCTGTAAACTACCTCAGTCTGTTACTATTACCCATAAACTTGAAGAAGCCGCCACAGGAGCTTCGCTGATTGTACTGGTGACCCCCTCGCATGCGATTCGGCAAACAGCGGCAAAGTTGGCTCCTTATATCAAAACTGAGACTATGCTTGTTACGGCAGCTAAGGGCCTAGAGTTAACCAGCATGAAGCGTCTATCGGCGATTATTGCGGAAGAATTGCCGGTGATTTCGGAACAAATCGCTGTCTTGTCAGGCCCTAACCATGCGGAAGAAGTGGCTTTGCGCTATCCTGCCGCCACTGTGGTTGCAGCTAAATCGCGCAAAGTTGCTGAGTATATTCAAGATGCTTTTATGTTGCCTTATTTCCGTGTTTATACTAACCCTGATATAATTGGCGTCGAGTTAGCTGGCGCCCTAAAAAATGTTATAGCACTAGGGGCTGGCCTGTCTGACGGCTTAGGCTTTGGCGATAATGCTAAATCTGCGCTCATGACCCGTGGTCTGGCGGAAATTGCTCGGCTGGGTATAGCCATGGGGGCAAATCCTCTGACCTTTGCGGGACTCGCAGGTATTGGCGATCTCATTGCTACCTGCACCAGCGTACACAGCCGCAATCGGCGCGCCGGACTTATGCTGGCAGCAGGTAAAACTATAGATGAAATCCAAGCCGAAACAGCAATGGTGGTCGAGGGAGTCAGAGCTGCTAAAGCCGCTTACCAACTAGCAGCTCGCTATGAGGTTGCGATGCCGATAACAGATCAACTCTACCAAGTACTCTATCAAAATAAATCTTCTAAAGCCGCTGTTCTCGAGTTAATGACCCGTGGCCGTACCCATGAGGTCGAAGAAGTTGCTCTTGCGAACTTAAACTGGAATTAAATAAACTTGGCATAAAAAAGTATGGTGGCTAATAAAGTATGGTAAGTTACTTTTTAGTTACCATACTTTTTTTATTTTGTAATA
>JAGGAA010000247.1 GCA_017889675.1 Bacillota bacterium
GCCTCTTTTTCGTAAAAATGCATTAATTCTTACTACTCACTCCCCCTGACAGTTTGGGAGACACTTGGAACGTTCCTTTTTGGTCAACTCTTTGCTATCTCAATATGGCGAATAGATAAACCTTTGCCCAGACTTTTACTATTGCTGATTGAAAAAGCAACAACCGGCAATCGTCTCGCCATCCGCTTTGATTTTTTTTGCAATAGCTACACTCGGCCTGAGCATGGTCAATTATTTTGCTTGCATAATTTAGCTATTATGGAACATACCATCCCACCGCTTCACTACAACACCCCTTTTGAATCTCTCTTATCTTCGTACATAAGCATATCAATATGCTTAAAAAACTCTCCCGGCGACATCTGCAGTGCGGCATCATAAACAGCATAACCAATGCTACAGTTAATTTCGTACGCTCTTTTACCCTCTGCATTGAATTGCGAAACAGTGTTCTTTAGTTGACTTACCACTTGTTCAAGAGCTTCCACATCGCCGATTTCCAGTATAATAAAAAATTCGTCTCCACCAAACCTCGCCGCAAGGTCATTATTACCTAAGCATTTTTTTATAATTCTTGCCGCATCTTTTAAAGCTTCATCACCAACATCATGTCCCCATTTATCATTAATTTGTTTAAAGTCTTTCAAGTCAATAAGAATAGCTGAAAAATTCTTTCCATTAACACTCTTCCTAAGTTTTGTTTTCATATAATTATCCAATTGTCTCCGATTATAAAGACCAGTGAGATAATCTGTGCTCAATCCCCGATCCTGAATGTTAAAGTAAATAATCAAAAGAGAAAGCATCATGCCTGACCAGGTATAAGATACTCCATACTTAAAACTCTGAATGGTAGTGCCAATCAACTGCGGCACAAAAAACATCATTAACGAACGAAAGTAGCGGAGTTCCAGAATTTTTCGGTTAAACAATATGACACAAAAGGAATACATCAGCAGTAAGGCACAATATCCAACATGCCACCAGTAGTATGTGCCCCGATGATAAACATTATCTTCCCCAACATAAAAAAGCCAACCGGTTTCAATACTCATGACAGAAGGAACAGCATTAATCAGCCATACTAATATCAACCATTTTTTCATTTTATCAATCTTGTTTTCATCATGCCACACTTGAAAATCCGTATATAATATCCATAACATCAAAGGCATCGGCTCTACAAGGTACAGCAGCAAATTAAAACCAGTGTTTGCTGCCAAACTCCATTTTCCCAGCAACCCGTTAAAAACCCAGCCAAGGATGTCAATAATAATGAGTGCCATATTTGCCTGAACCAAACCAATGAATAGCTTGTACTGCAAAAAGACTTTTTCCTGGCGATTATATACATTAAAATAAATAATAATCAAAATAACAAACGACAATATGCTTGAATCTATTGTCATCAAAACTGCCGTTTCATTCATCTTAACGCTTTCTCCCCTAACCATATATATCCTTACATAGCTTAAGTTCAGACGGTCGCTTATCCTTGTCAATATATTTTCGTGATCAGAGTCTCACCATCCTGCAGGAAAATAAAAGCTGTCGAAACTTCCCACTCATAACCAAGACGAAGTTTCGACAGCTTTTATTTTTGATCATTATTCTTTTTATCACACCCTACACGTTTACGATATATCAAATTCCCGCCCTTCACCGCTCGCTGCCTTAGGGCTTCCTGTGCAATGATAAAATATCCAAGACGATTCCATTGCTTCTCCAAATACACCCAGCCATAATCATCAGGTAAACGCTGATGATTATGGCGATTAATGTTCCTAACCATTCCAAGACACTATCCGCATGCTTCATCCCTATTACCCAGCCCACTTCAAAAAAAGCGGCACTTACTTTGAGTTGTCAAGAATCCCTGCAGCAACAGTGTGTTTAACTTTTATGATCATGTCATCTTTGATTAGTTGAATGTTTAGGTATCAGTCGTACTATGTCATTCGTTTGAAGAAAGGAATTATAGGAAGCTAATAAGTAAATTTGAGCTATATGAATATTGCCTAATGAGTAATCATGTACATTTATTGCTGCATGAAAAAATAGAAAGGCTGGAGTCAATAATGAAGCGCGTAGGAGATGATAGATACCGCTATTACTTTTCTTTCTGTGCAATCCTTGGCATTTCCCCCTCAACCATCTTTTTCCTCCAGTTTAGCATAAAAAAGAAAGGAAGCAACAGAACCGTCCCTATGCTTTTTCCCTGAGTTTAACCGGTATCTCCCCTGAGATTCGGATATTCAAACCAAATGCTCTTCTAGCAAAACTTGTGTATGCGTGTACATCAGGTTTTGTTTTTTCTATACACCCTCTTGTTGGACGCTTACTAACAATTAATTATTGTACCAACAAAAGCTGGTATAAAGCGGTCTTTAAGTAAATCTTGGAGACGGGCCATAACATTAAAGCCAGTACAATGATTAGCTGCTACAAAATCTGGATTAAGTTTCTCAATTTCTTTTAGCGAGGTTAAACATTGTTCATCGCTAACACCGCCTAAGTGCGTTCCACCAATAATTCCATGTAATCGCTTTTGATCAGTCAACTCAAATCCGTAACGTAAAATATTGACTAGGCCTGCATGTGCACATCCACAAATTACGACCAACCCATTTGGAGTTTGACAATATAGGCTTAAATCATCTGGTATTGTGTCTGTAGTTTCGCACCCTTCACAGCAACGTGTTACTAGTCTACTGTCACCCTTCTCCTCAGTCTTTCTAGGAACCGGTCCGCTAATCCATAGATTACTGTTAAGTTGAAGTGGGGCTTGAAGGAAATTAAATTCTGCTCCGAGTGATATGAGTAGGTCCTTGGGGTACGGTACACCAATATAGGAACAATCATCTTGTGAACGGGAAAAACGGGGTACAAAGATGCCATCATTAGCATAGACCGGGATTTTCTTTTTTGCATGAGTTAAAATTGCATATAATCCGCCAGTATGATCATAATGTCCATGACTAAGAATAATTCCATCAAGTGCAGATGGATGTACTCCTAATAGACTTAGATTGTGTATTACCGCTGAGGTCTGACCAGTATCAAATAAGTATAACTTATTGCCTGTGTCTAATAACATAGATAAGCCGTGTTCAGCAAGATAGGGGCGTCTAATCCGCGCAGGTACGTTATTCTCCATGACAACAGTTACTTTCATTATTTCACCTCATAATAAATATTTTCACTATAACGATTAATACGTAATGTAGACGTCTTAAAGGATTTAGGATATGACTTAGCACAGCTCACTTAAATAATAGTTGTCGAGGAAGTCTAACAGAC
This sequence comes from Bacillota bacterium, assembly GCA_017889675.1. GTDB lineage: Bacteria > Bacillota > Negativicutes > Sporomusales > Sporomusaceae > Sporomusa. Next base: position 3,301 of record JAGGAA010000247.1, read on the forward strand.
AACTTAGCCTATCGACTAGTGCAGCTATGCATTTGCCTTGCTTATTGAAGGCAGTAATCTCATCAAGGATTTTATTAATCTCTTTTTCAATATGAGTTCGTCATTCTAAATACATTTTAACACTCCCTTTGTGTTGTTGATTCATTTCGAAATCCCCTAGTTATATTGAAATTCTCTATCCATATGGTAAAATCCTCCAGGAAGTTTGTTTGAAAATAAGTTATTTAAGGAACTTGTTCGCTTTTTCCGTCAAAGGCCGGGGTGTTGTTGCTCGCAGGTTTTGTCCTTGCCTTGCCCAAGACATTTGCCAAAACCTGCTCACATATTTTGCCGCATAACGGCTTAAAATTTGGCACCTTG
>JAGGAA010000248.1 GCA_017889675.1 Bacillota bacterium
ATCTGGCGGAATAATTGAAGTAATTACATTGGCGCCAGCCTCCAGACGCTGCTTCAATCCTTGAATACCTTCTACATCGAGTGATGCCGGTATTAACCGATCAGGAAATAGCAAACGCATAACTGCAATAACATTGAGTTCATATATCGAATTTACGGCAGTTGTATTATACAAAGGCGTTCCCGGCTGCGGTACAAAAGTCATAGTCCGAACCTGATCAGCACCAAGCTTATTCATTTCTCGCAAAGAATGAACTGCATCCTGGGCGTTGTCGCCCACACCAACAAGCAGTCCCTCTTCAACCAACATACCCAGTGTTTTGGCAAAGACCTTGATGGCCCACCGTTCCTCGTATTCTTGATTGAGGCGCAATCTACCGTACAGCTCATGGTTATGGGTCTCTTGATAGCAGGCATACCACTCAGCTCCAGCCTGCTGCAGCTGCCGCAATACTTCGCGGGGAACGACACCAGGTGAAATCATAATCGGCAGCTTGGTCGCTTGTTTGACCATCTTTACTACTTCAATCAACTGTTGGTAGCCAACCTGACTGTTTGACAAATACTGCGGGTCTTCACCCATTGTCAAATCAATCAAATGCACGCCCGATTCCCCCAGCGCATCGGCAATATCCACAATCTCGCGGGATGTTTTGCGGTAACGCTGACAATGACTGTTCGATTTACGATAATAACAAAAAGTACAGTCATTACGACAATAAGTGGAAAAATAAACAAAGCCGTAAAGAAATACTTTATTATCAAAAATACTCTGACGACGTTGTCTGGCGGCCCGATACAGCTGTTCCCGGTCTGCAGGCTGGGTAAGCTGCAATAAATACACCATGTCTTGCGTTGTAATTGCGCCGTGCTGAACAGCTTTATCAAGAATAGTATCTAGTTGTTTCATAGCAATGCATCCTCCCTAGCCGGCAACACTAAAGCGCCGCCCTCAAATATTTAGCCGCACCCCATCCAGGTAAGACAAGCTTTTCCCCATACTACGCACATTTTGGCCGCCTTCTTTAACCATCGCTAAACGCTCTAAGCCAAAACCAAGTCCTACCCAGGTACTGGCGATACCCCATTTACCGTCAAGGAAATGCGGCCCCATAGCACCTGAGGCCAATTCAATATCGTTATGCATAACATCCAACGTATCACCATATACCACCGAAGTTGTTGGCTCTAGCTGGTAATTAGCAATACCAGCTGCCTGCATCACAATATTAGCCAGTTCGGCCAGACGTTGATGCCGGGTTTCCTCCGGCAGGCCCCATTCAACTAAATTGAGCATTGTAAATTCATTCAAATGATTATTTCCCTGAGATTCCTTACGAAAACAAGAACCTATCTCAAAAATGCGCACAGGCTTTTCCCATAAGCGCATTAAGTCTTTAGAAATGTAGTACAGATTAGGGGCAAGCATTGGGCGCAGACATTTTTTATCGTCAAGCCAAAACACCTGAGAAAATAGTTCATGTTCCTCGTCAATAGTCATTTTAGCAAGCAGACTCTTGGCAAGAATAATAGGCGTCGTCACCTGCACAAACCCGTTATCGGTTAGCGCTGTAACTAGCTTGGTCTCCAACAGACTAAGCGTTGACCGCTTTTTTTCGGTGCGCAGTTGCTCCAAGCGGAGTTTAGCAACACTTATTAAGATAGACTCTAGTTTCTTAAAGCTTTCGTTCCTATCTTTTACGGTAACAAAAGACATTTGCCGTTGTACCTCAGTGGCATTCAATTCCGTTAAGCGTTTTCTTTGAATATCTGTCCAAGTTACCATTACCTCTGCACCTCCACTTACAGCCAACCTACTTTAATTCAATCTGCCACACTACCGGATTTTTCTGAACAACAGGCGTACTTTTCATACAATTATGCCCTACCAACTTAACATCCTTATGCTCGGCTACTATATGGCATAAGCTGTTACCATAGGTGCAGGCCTCAGGCACCGATACCGGCCTGGATAAGCAAAAGCCAGCGCGTTCCAGACTAAGAGAGCTTATGCCACACAAGTGAATCAGCGCCCCGTCCAGCTTGCTATCTAATCGTTTGAGAATATTGTAGGAACTTTTACCGCTGAATTCCTGATATAGCTTGGGTCCTACCAATTCTAGTGCCCCGGTGGGATCTGCGTAAGATATAATTATTGCACCTTGGGCTACGCAGGCTTCTATATATTTCACAATACTATTTTCCAGAACGCACAAGGTTCGTTCCAACAACTTGCGCTGTCGATAAATACCTTTAAACAACTCAGCCGAATCAATAAGCAGTCCTAGTATGGTGAATGGCCCTTCCACATTAACGGCAATTGCATTGCCTCTATCTCGCAAAATAGCAATGCAGCTTAGCATCTCGTTGATTCTGCCGCAAGTCAAGTCAATCTCATCCAGTTCAGCTATTTGCTCCATTGAGGAAAAGCGGTACCCCCTTATGGTTGGCCCAGTATCATCTTCTGGTATCACTACCTTGGCACCAAAGGCCTCTGCCTCTACTGTCACACAAAAAGGAATCCTGCAAATTGAGTCACACTCTACTATACGCTTGCCCTCTGCAACCAGTGCCATCGCCTGCCGCTCGGTATGTGCCTGATAATAGCTAATACCAGCCGAACGCAGTATTGTGTTCGGCAACACCTCGGCAGTATCCCATTTACATTGAAATTGAATCGGCTTTCCCATGGATCACTGCCTCCTCTAAGTCTTTCGTCAGTTATTTATGGCTACGAACGCGGAATCTTGTCGAGTATTTCGGCAATATGCAAAAACTGGTCTTTGCCATGCGGGATATACATCGCCTGAAGAAATTCCTCCTGGAAACCGGGTTCTGCTGCTGTCTCCACAAACTGTACAGATTTGGCTATTTCCTGGGCCTCAGCCCGTTTATCTTGATCACACAAGGCTAATTTTGCACCTTCACCGGCAGCATTCCCCACTGCTACTATATTGGCGGGATCACAATCGGGAATCATGCCGATAACTAACGCATTCACTTTGTCAATATAGCTGCCAAAGGCGCCTGCTAAGGTTATACGTTCAACCTGGGCTACACCCTTTTTCTGCATGAGAATCTTTGCTCCCGCATAGAGGGCCGCCTTAGCAAGTTGAACCGCGCGTATATCCTTTTGGGTAATGGTAATATCCTGATCAATGGCCGTTTCTGCCGCCCACACCAGTACATATTCGAATTTTCCTGTATCCCCTTTGCGCAAGCGGGAACACTGAATATTTTTATTGAAACTGCCATCGTTTCTGATAATTCCTGCTTTAAATAATTCGGCCACAGCGTCAATTATTCCTGAACCACATATTCCCCTGGCACGAGGCAGGCAAGGTTTGCTATCTGTGGCTGACTCAATTACTTCAATCTCCGGTTCCTTGGTTTCAGGGTCGATGCTGATTTTAGCAATAGCTCCCGGTGCCGCCCGCATACCAAATTTGATTTGAGCACCCTCGAGCGCCGGGCCGGTGGCACAGGAGGCAGATAACACACCCGCTTTATTACCAAAGTTAATCTCGCCATTTGTCCCAATGTCTACAATTAGGCTCATCTTACTTTGACGATGTGGCTGCTCAGCGATAAGTACCGCCACATTGTCAGCACCAACAAAACCTGCTTCTACAATTTCCAATACATCTTCAGGGTTAATCCTTGCCTTTTCACTTAAATTCCTGACAAGGGTGTTAATATCAGCGATAATTAATTGCTGTAGTTTAGCAAGACCATCCTCATTAGTTACGCAATAGGAAATTCGCGACAGTACATCATCACCATAGCCAACCTGGCTGTTCATGCTTGATGCCTGGGCTATTGTCATCCCGGTGGTAAGTTCACACAGATACGCGGCTATGGTTGTTGTGCCAACATCAACGGCAATGCCATAAGACTTAGCAACCCTTCCTGACTCCACAGCAACAATCTCGCTGTCCTGCCATAACGCAACCGTGACCTTCCAGTCACTTTGCCGTAAGATATCAGGTAATCCGCAGAGCAACGTGTAATCAATCGTTATTTGTTTGTTAAGCTGAATAAACCGGCTT
>JAGGAA010000249.1 GCA_017889675.1 Bacillota bacterium
GAACTCGGAGTTATAAAACAATTCACAACCGTTGTCGAGAAAAAAACTGGGAATGGAAACGTTGGCGTTTATTCTAGTGAATTTATCACCGCTTAACCGCGAAACGCCCAAATACATTCTGTATTTGGGCAAAGTGCTGCCGTTTGCAGCTATCGGTCTGTTAATTGTGTTTTGGTACAACTCGTATTTGCCTGAAAGTGTTAGTCCTCATAAAAGAGATCGTTCAACCAGCGTCCTAGTTGTTTTTCGCCATGAGCGCTTACAAATTCTCCTCGTCCTGAACGCAGGTCTCTTAACCAATGCCCATGATAGCAATCACCATTGGTCCAGAGCATAGTGCCGCTGCCTTCGCGGTAGCCCTTGCGAAAGGCACCCTCATATTTCCCGCCGTCCGGGTAGAACTTTACGCCTCGGCCATCTGGCAGCCCCGATACTACTGTACCAGTGTATAGCGAACCATCCTGCAGCACAAAATCTTTTACACTTTCGACCACCGCGGGTGACGTTAGTGCGTTGCTTGGCTTGGTAGGAGTATATTCCGGGCCTTTGGCCATAGTTAAATTCTGGAGTTCTTTATTCAACAGGGCAATATCATCTGTATTCACTTTACATGCTAGCTTAACTCGAAAGACAACTACGTTATCTTCAAAATTGCGGGTTTCTGATAATAATTTGGTTTGTACTCGTGCTAAGGTGGCATTTTGAATCCAATCTTCAACCAGTTCGTGATTAGTAACTGTTGTGGTACTAGCAAGCACAACGCCGGCTTCCTCCAAGGCTTGTTGTTGTGCATCCAGCCAGGCGCGCCGTTTGGCCTGAACCTCAGTTTCGCTTTCACCAACACGAGCTATTCCTTCCGCGAAGATAGTCTTTATTTCGGCATAGGCAATACTACTTGTGCAGAAGAAAGACATTAGGTAAAGTAAAAGCCCTGATACAATCACTATTCCCTTGTGCACTTATCTCATCTCCCCTAGTTTCATACTAGAGTTATTACACTTGTATTATCAAAAATCCTTCCAAACCGCATCCTCGTTGCGATAGTTTGCTAGCTTTATCAGTTTGGCTGATATATGGGAAAATGGACTTCGATACTTGTTCCTTGTGAGCTTGTGGTTACGTTGATTTTAGCTTTATGGCGATAGGCTATTCCGTAACACACTGCCAAGCCTAAACCAGTACCGTTGTCCTTGGTAGTTAGAAAGGGCGTACCAAGCTTGTCCAAGACAGACTCATCAATACCTTTACCTTGGTCTTGAACGACTAAAACAACATGATGTTCCTGGTGAAGAGTTTTAATAGTAAGAGTACCCCCCAAAGGCATTGCATCAAACCCATTTTGCACAAGATTAAAGAGCATTTGACGAATTTCTTTCTCATTGATGATTATTTCTGGCGTTTCTGCAATGCAATATAGCAGTCGATTGCGGTTTTCCAGTGCATGAGCCTCTATTAGAGGTTTTATTCGTTCAATCAGATTTGCTAAATCTTGCACAATATAGTTGGAATTCACCGGATCACTCTCGGTTATTGACAAAAAGTTCGCTATGATTGAATTGGCCTTATCTAATTCACTTATCATCAGCTCAAAATAATCTCTATTATGAGCATACTCTGGTTTTTTCATAAAAAACTGCAAAAAGCCGCGTACTGTTGTCATAGGATTTCTAATTTCATGACTTATTCCAGCAGACATCTGACCGATTAAATTTAGTTTTTCCAGACGCATGAATTCATGTTCAAATTGTCTTTTGGCTGTGATATTATTCATTACAGTCAGAAGATAAGGTCTGCCTGCAATAGTAATAAATTCCGCATTAAAGACGGCATTTATAAGTTGGCCCTTTTTACATCTAACGAGAGTTTCAAAACCCTTGACGCTTCCATAAGTATTGAGTAATTGCAACATTATTTCGCGGTCAATGCGAGCAAAAAATATGCCTAATTCCCGTGTTGTTTTGCCGATAACCTCTTCTTTACAGTAGTTAAATGTATCAAGCAGAGCCTCATTTACCTCAAGATAGGTACCGTCATCTATTTTACTAATCGCCATAGGACAAGGGTTGGACCTAAAAACTTTTAGAAATAACTCATCTACATGTTGTGTTATTCTCATACATTAATCCTCGCATACAGTCTATTATTAAATTTCTACATAAAGACAAAAAGTCCTTTAAAAATATACCAAAAATGTAAAAAAATATCAATAATAGACATGCTGTGAAGGAAAATTGTGCTAGCGGAATGAATAACCAGAGAAGTTCATAAGTGTTGCAGGACTCAATCACTGTAGTGCTTTTTGATATGGTCTTGCAGCAATAAAAGTCCTTGCCTGATTTCATCTGCTTCTAGGTGCCCATAACCTAAGACCAATTTCTCTAAGTGGAGGCCTTTGCGGAGGCTATGGTAGTCTACCGGAGTGATATGAATCCCATGTTTTTTGCAGTGCTGTGCAAATTCATGATCAAAGTGCATGCCGGGAAATTCAAGTACAAGATGCAAGCCAGCAGCATCACCCCAGGGGAACCAGGTTCTCCCGAATAGTTCTTCCAGTGATTGTAGAAGGATTTGGCGACGCTGCCCATAGAGCCGGCGCATTTGTTGTACATGTCGGTCCAGTTTGCGAGTGTGTAAATATTCCGCAAGTGCAGCCTGCTCAAATGGAGGGTTTTGGACATCAGCATGAGTACGCAAGGGACGCCAACGGGTGTGCAGTTGCTGGGGCAGTACCACATAACCGATACGCAGTGCAGGAAACAGAATCTTACTGAAAGTGCCTACATAAATAACCCGTTCCACATCCATCGAACGTAGAGGTGCTATGGGTGTGCCACTATAGCGGAATTCGCTGTCATAGTCATCTTCTATTATATAAAGGTCATTATTGCGTGCAAACCGTATCAACTCAGCGCGGCGGCCTGCTGGGAGAATTCCGCCAAGCGGAAACTGATGTGATGGGGTTACATATATCGCACAGGCTGCACTCCCCTGTAGATACTCGGTCTGAAGGCCTTGATGATCAACTGGCACTGGCCGGATTTTGAAGCCCTTTCCTTGTAATACCCGCAGCATACCAATATGGCAGGGATCCTCAACGAGAATTTCCCGTTCCTCTTCGGCCAATAACCCTGCAAGCAAGTGTAGTGCCTGGGTGGCACCGGCGGTAATGAAAATATCATGGGAATCAACAGTAAGTCCCCTGCTCCTAAGCAGCCAGGCAGCAATCTCCTCCCGTAATACCAGCAAACCATCGGGTCCCGTATAACCCCATTGGCTAACAGATAAATTTTCGGAAGCCTTACGCAGTAACTGGAGCCACAAGTTTCGAGGAAAGCGTTTTAGATCCGGCAGACCTGTCCGGAAATCAGCCAAATACTCATCAGCAGGTTGTGCCGTCTTTCTCAAATCCTCCAGGACGGGTGCGGGTTTTTCCAGACTAAGACCTTCAGCTACCCGGGTTTGGGAGCCCTGGCGGCTTACAACGTATCCCTCGGCAGATAACATCTCATAGGCTTCATAGGTAGTATTACGCGATACAGATAGTTGTTTTGCCAGCTCACGCGTGGATGGCAACAGTTCACCAGGAGGCAGCAGACCTTCTGTCATCTGATCGCGTAATAATTGG
>JAGGAA010000250.1 GCA_017889675.1 Bacillota bacterium
GTATTTTTACTAATTTCGCTGTTCATGCAATTTTTTCCTGTCGCCAAATGACTTATGAAACGAAAAAAATACCAGGGAAAGCCCTGTTGTATACACAACCGTTTTTTCGGGGAATAATAAGTATATGCCTGACATCGTACTTATGCAAAAATACACGGAGTACAGGCTACTATTGCGAGGAAAAATATGGCCTATATTATTGCCATTCTTATGGCTGGGTTGAGCTTTTTGCTTAACCGCCTCTTCCTGCGTTATCTCGGGCCAGTAAGTATTATTAGTGCCGGTCCGGTCGCTGAGGAAGCGGCCAAAACGCTGTTTGCCTATTATTTGGGAGCTGACCTTATTACGGTACATGCGGTATTTGGTGTTATTGAGGCTGGCTATGATTGGCAGCAGGGTAGTAAGGAGGGAATTGCCGCACCACTGTTAAGTATTGCCGGGCATAGTATGTTCGGAGCAGGTAGTGCCGGTGTTCTCTTACTGACAGGTAGTCTGTGGCTGTGTTTAGCTGCTGGCATTGCGTTGCATTTGGCCTACAATGTTACCATTGTACGGCTATTAGCGAATAAAACTGCTAACAATTCAAGAAAGAGGGATAATCCATGAAAATTTTCTATACTTGTGAATATTGTGGGGAACCGATTGATACATTAGAAGTAGAAGCAGTAGATGAGGCTAAATTTGGTTTTGATTGCTTGACTGACCAGGAACGTCAAGATATAATTAAGATTGATACTACGCAAAATGCTATCTATGTAAAATCACTATGTGATACCTGCATAACTGCTATAGGAATGGATGATACCATTGGAATAGGTATGTCAGCCATTAATAAAGGGTATATTCACTAATTCTTGGCGCTATATTTTTTAATGACTATATAAAAAAATATGTAAGGGCTTTAGCCTAGGCTAAAGCCCTTTTGGTACTGTACTACCAAGACAGATGAGGTTTTTATGGGAGAAAAAACAAGCTTAACACTATTGGCAGCTTTATCTGAGGACAAAGCATTATGCCAGGCTCAGGCAGCATTTGCGTTGCCTGATGCTCAGAGTTTGATTTATGGACTAACAGGTTCGCAAAAAAGTATGTTTCTAGCGGCAGCTTTTCAGGCAGCTGCGCGACCGACTGTAATTATAGCGGCCAATCATGAAGCGCTTGACGTGTTTAGAACTGACTTTGCGGCACTCTTGCCAGAGGTGCCGGTAGTCGAACTGCCGGCCCTGGATATGGTGACCTTCGCTGCTGCCGCCAAGAGTGTTGAGTTGGCGGCGAAACGCATGGATGTTTTGAATCGCCTGGCCAGGGGCGAAAAGTTGATTGTTTTGGCCACTGCCGAAGCTGCGATGCAAAAAGTACTGCCTAAACAAGAGTTTTTAAACAGTCGCATAACAATAGCTAATGATAGTGTGCTAAGCCGGGAAGAACTTATCAGCTCATTAGTTGCGTTCGGCTATGAACGGGTCGACCAAGTGGATAGTGCCGGACAGTTCAGTGTTCGCGGCGGCATTATTGATATATTTGCTATTAACCGGAGTTTACCACTCCGGCTTGAATTGTTTGGTGACGAAATTGACTCGCTGCGTGAATTTGATCCGGTTAGCCAGCGCTCGGTGCAAGATATGACATTGGCCGATATTATGCCGATAACCGAAGCCGAGCACAGTGGAAAAGCAGCTGTATTTGTGTCTTATTTACCGGTAAGCGCTACCACGATTCTGGATGAACCAGCCCGGCTTAGGGAACAGATGACTAAGTTGGTTAAGGAAAATCCAGATAGTAAGCGGCGGGTTTTTTCATGGGGCGATCTGGTGGCAGCTTGCCAGGCATATAATGTAATTTATTTATCGTTGTTGTTGCAAAAGATTCCTCATACACAGCCCACTGAGGTTATTAGCATTGTTGCTAAAAGTATTGCACCTTTTCACCGTCAGATTGAACTGCTAGTTACAGAAATCAAAAATTGGCAGGATAAACGGTATACTATTGCCTTATTTATGTCCAGTGAGGATAAGGCTGTTAATATCGAACGGAATCTGGCTGATGAGGGGATAACCACAATTAGGGCGCAGGTCGGTCCCATGCCGCTGATACCGGGCACTGTTGTGGTGTTGACTGGCGCGCTGTCTGGCGGCTTTGAATTTTCACAGGCTAGGCTTGTGGTGCTGACTGAGTTTGATATTTTCGGACGGCAGAAGAAAAAACGGCGGCCTCGCGTGGGCAAGGACCAGCAAATTGCCTACTTCCGTGATATCAATCTTGGGGACTATGTGGTTCACGTCAATCATGGTATCGGCAAATATGTCGGCGTAGAAACACTGGAAGTAGGCGGCGTTCACAAAGACTATCTCCATATTCGCTACGCTGGCGATGATAAACTATATGTACCGACCGATCAGGTGGGGCTGTTACAGAAATATATTGGCTCTGAGGGCGAAGTGCCTCGCCTTAGCAAAATGGGCGGCAGTGACTGGCTGAAGGTTAAGACTAAGGCCAAGGCGGCTGTGGCTGACATGGCTAAAGAGCTGATTGTGCTTTATGCTCAGCGGCAACTGCAGGTGGGGTATACTTTTGGACCAGATACACCCTGGCAACGGGAATTTGAGGACGCGTTTGCCTATGAAGAAACACCAGATCAACTGCAGGCTATTGCTGAGGTTAAGCACGATATGGAACAGTCGCGTCCTATGGATCGTCTGCTTTGTGGTGATGTCGGCTTTGGCAAGACAGAAGTGGCTATTCGGGCTGCTTTTAAAGCCGTTATGGGTGGCAAGCAGGTGGCGGTGTTGGTACCTACAACTGTGCTGGCGCAGCAACACTATCAAACTTTTAGCTCACGATTTGCCGATTTCGGCACTGCAGTTGACGTTATCAGCCGTTTTCGCAGTGCACGCGAACAAAAGGCAACCCTGCAAAAACTAGCGCTCGGTCAAGTTGACGTGCTTATTGGAACACATCGAATATTACAGTCAGATGTGGTATTTAAGGATATTGGCCTCTTAATTGTTGACGAAGAACAGCGTTTTGGGGTGGCACAAAAGGAAAAAATGAAAAGGTGGCGCGCTAATCTGGATGTGCTTACCTTAAGCGCTACCCCCATCCCCCGTACGCTGCATATGTCATTGGTAGGTGCGCGGGATATGAGTATTATCGAGACTCCGCCAGAGGATCGGTTTCCGGTGCAAAGCTATGTTGTTGAGTATAACGAAGAAATTATCCGGGAGGCCATTGTTCGCGAATTGAAACGCGGCGGTCAAGTATATTTTGTGTATAACCGGGTACAAACCATTGATAAAATACGTCAGCGTCTGACTGAAATATTGCCAGATGCCACTATTAAAACAGGTCATGGGCAGATGCCGGAAGAACTGCTGGAGCAGGTTATGCTTGATTTTTATGAAGGTCGGGACGATGTCTTATTATGCACTAGCATTATTGAAAATGGGTTAGATGTATCTAATGCTAATACTATTATCATTTATGATGCCGATCATTTCGGGTTGTCTCAGTTGTATCAAATGCGCGGGCGGGTTGGCCGCTCTCATCGGATGGCTTATGCTTACTTTACCTATCGTCAAGACAAAGTATTAACAGAGGTGGCTGAGAAACGGCTGCAGGCTAT
>JAGGAA010000251.1 GCA_017889675.1 Bacillota bacterium
AGTGAACCGATCTTTATTAGGCATGAGCCAGTTGGTTCGACAGCCACTATTGTGGCCAATATGTACTGGCATCGTAATGTAGCAATACCTAAGCCGATTGCCGGCCTATTGCTAGCTGCCATTATCTCTGATACTGTTCTCTTTAAATCACCTACAGCAACCGAAAAAGACTGTGATACAGCCAATAAACTAGCCCAAATGGTGGGACTTACTATTCAAGATTTCGGTATGTCTATGCTAAAAGCTGGTTCAGTTATTGATAAGCTGACACCAGGTGATATTGTTGCTACCGATCTAAAGGAATTTCAGATCGGCGAATATTATGTTGCTATTAGTCAAATCTCTGTCATGGACCCGGAAGGTGTGCTATTGCAACAAAATCAACTAGAAACGGCTTTACAGGCTATTTGCAATAAAGAGCAGTATAATATGGCAATATTGCTGATTACAGGCATAGTAGATGAGGCAACATACCTATTGCATTACGGGCAGCCAGCAGGACTGATAGCTGCTGCTTTTGGTAAAGGCCAGCCAGATGGTACTTGGTATTTGCCAGGAGTTATGTCACGTAAAAAACAAGTTGTACCACCATTGATTGACGCTGTTCGCCGGTTGTAAAAATAGTACTGTCACGCCAACTGTTGTATGTTATAATGTTTCCATAATACATATACAGGAAGGAATGTGGCTCAATATGACTACTTATGTGCCTAGCGGTGTGTGTGCAACCAAGATTGAGTTTTTGGTCGAAGACAATATCGTCAAGAAAATTCAGTTTCAATCAGGCTGCTCTGGGAACCTGCAGGGCGTAAGCCGATTGGCAGAAGGAATGAAGGTTGAAGAGGTTATTAGTAAATTAAAAGGGATAAAATGTGGTGATAAAGCGACCTCTTGTCCTGACCAATTAGCTCAAGCATTAACGCAGCTACCGAAAAATCAATTATAGAATGAGGCTGTTGACAGAGTTTTTGTTGTGTGATATAGTCATTCTCAACAGCATATATAAATGCAATGAACAGGATAAGTAAATTGGCAACGCTATTATCAGAGAGCCGGGGGTTGGTGTGACCCGGTAGGCGTGCTTATTGAAATACACCTGTGAGCAGCAGGTCGAACGGATTCCAAGTAGACCGTGCCGGATGCCACCGTTATCAGAGGCTAGGGTATCGGAATGATCCTGTACCTAAAAAAAGTGGCTTGCTATATAGCAAGCAGGGTGGTACCGCGAGTAAAGTCTCGTCCCTGTCAGGGGATGAGGCTTTTTTATTTTTCGAAAATTTTAGGAGGCGATAGCTATGATTATTGTAATGAGTCCAACAGCTACTCAAAAAGAGATTGACAATGTGATTGCCCGGGTAACGGGTGCTGGACTAAGAGTTCATTTGTCAGAAGGAAAACTGCGCACAATTATTGGTTTGATTGGTGAGAAAAAACTTATGGCCCAGCTGCCCTTAGAGGCTATGGCTGGTGTGGAGAAAGCGATATCTGTTACTGCTGGTTATAAGCTGGTTAGTCGGGAAGTTAAGAGCGAAGATACGGTGATAGACATTGGCGGTGTACTTGTTGGCGGTACTAATCTGGTAGTGATGGCAGGTCCTTGTGCGGTGGAGAGTAGAGAGCAACTGTTGGAATCAGCTAAGATTGTCAAAGAAGCTGGCGCTCAGTTTTTACGTGGGGGCGCCTATAAGCCACGGACGTCACCTTATTCTTTTCAGGGGCTTGAAGAAAAAGGGTTGGAAATGCTGGCAGAGGCCCGGGATGTGACTGGACTAAAGATAGTTACAGAGGTTGTTGATATCCAATCTGTATCAGTGGTAAGTGCTTATGCCGATGTATTGCAAATCGGGGCACGCAATATGCAAAACTTTCAACTGCTAAAGGCGGTAGGGAAAAGCGGCATGCCAGTACTGTTAAAGCGTGGTATGTCGGCAACCATCAATGAATGGTTACATGCTGCCGAGTATATATTGAGCGAAGGCAATTTTAATGTTATGTTTTGCGAACGCGGTATCCGGACTTTTGAGAATTATACCCGTAACACATTGGATTTGAGTGCGGTAGCAGCACTTAAAGAGCTAAGCCATCTGCCGGTGATTGTTGATCCCAGTCATGGTACTGGCGTGTGGAAATTGGTTAAACCCATGGCAAAGGCCGCGGTGGCGGGCGGAGCTGACGGTTTGATGATTGAGGTTCATCCTAACCCGGCAGAAGCATTGTCTGATGGCAGCCAGTCACTGACTCCTGCTAACTTCCAGGCCCTGATGAGTGAAGTGGGCGCCATTGCTGCAGCTGTTGGCAGGAAGATGGCATGAAGCCAGCTATCAAGCGGATTGCCATCGTCGGTATGGGTTTAATTGGTGGTTCGCTCGGTTTAGCGATCAAAGCATCCCAAGGCTCCAACGTTGAGGTTACTGGTATTGACACAAACGAGCTCTCACTATTGAAAGCCAAACAACGCGGCGCTGCTGACCTTATTACTGGTGATTATCAAAGCGGTATAGGTAATGCTGATATGGTTTTTTTGTGTACGCCAGTGTTGCAAATAGCAGCACTAATAAAAAAAATAGCACCCCATTTAAAACAAGGCGCTATTTTGACAGACACAGGTAGTACTAAAACCTATCTTATGGAACAAATAATGGCAGTATTACCGCATGGTGTTTATTATGTTCCCGGTCACCCTATGGCAGGACGTGAACAAAGCGGCATCGAAGCCGCTGCGGATACACTTTTTTATGATAAGTGGTATATACTTATTCCTGGCAGGGAGGCGGATTCTCCAGCGGTGGAAGCAGTACGTCAAGTAATTAACTGGACCGGGGCCAGAGTCACTGAAATGAAGGCTGACGAGCATGATTGGTGTACGGCCTTAATCAGTCATGTACCGCATATTGGCGCAGCCGCGCTAGTAAACCTACTCACATATTCGCAAGACCAGGAAAATAGTATAAAGTTGGCAGGCGGTGGGTTTCGGGATACAACGAGAATTGCCTCTTCCAATGCTGATATGTGGGCTGATATTTGTATGACAAATGCTGGACCGATTGCCAACAGTTTGGATAAATTTAGTCAAATTATCAGCCAAGTAGCTGATGCGGTTCGCCAAGGAGACAGAGGCAGTATTCATGCATTCTTTACTAGTGCCAAACAGCGGCGGGATGAGTTATTACTGTTGGAACAGGCTGCTAGCGAACAACCCTTGTCCAATGAGCATTGATAATTTGTGCGATAAGTTTACATAGTTGCCGTAGTATCACCACTTTTGCCAAGATTGACGACTGGAAAATTAAGATAGGTCTGATAATTGTAATCAAAATCAGCAGGAGAGTAGGAGATTCCGCCGCCACCATGGGTAATACTGTCACCAAAGGTGGCGGCGTAGTTGCCACGGCTCAAGTTAACACTAAACTCAACGGCGTCCGAATAGCCACCGACTGGATTGCCGATAGCGTCAATGCCGCGTACCCGCCAATAGTATTTTCCGGGAGTAATACGAGGCTGCTCGTCATAACAGTCATTTAAGCCTGTTATTATTTTGCTCCAAATACGGTAACTGGAGGGTTCAACACCACCCGGGTTCTCTGGTGGTTGACTGGTAAGCTCGACTTCATGGCTTGAAGCGCCGAGTACTGGTATCCAAGCATAAGCTGGGTAAAGCGGTGTTGGCAAGTTAGTAGGTTTATGATCATTAGTCAGCGGTTTGGTTACGGGAATAATATCGCGATCAATCCAGACCTCTGTGGCATCAGAAAAAACGCCTAAGGGGTTACCTCGGTTATTTAGTGCGCGGACTCGCCAGAAGATGTGATTGCTTTCATACCAGGATAAATCAACATTATAGCCATTGGTAAACACTTCGCGGGTTAAGCGCACCTGCTTGTCAGACGAAAAAATATCGTTAGGGTTTTCAGGTTGTTCTGTTAATAACTCAAGCTCATAGTATACCGCGCCTGGTACTACTGTCCAGGTGAGCATTGGCCGGATAGATGCGGGAGCATTGGTTGGGTAGAAAGAGGTAGGTTCCGGCTTAACCTTGTCAAAATCAGCGATCGTTCCACTAATGGTTTGTGTTAAGTTGATATAATCAGAGTATTTACCCAAGGGTTGATGAAATATAGTTTGGGCAGATACCCGCCAGTAGGTGCGAAACGGAAAATTTTCATCAATAGGCAGTTGATTTTTCCAAGTGCGATAACTAGCAATCCGCTCTGTATCAGTCGCTCGCTTAGCGTCGTCGGCAGGAGGAATACTCAAAGCTTCTACCTCATAATAAGCAAGATAAGGTACACGTTGCCATTGTAAAATATATTCGTTGGACATATGGTTAATCTCTAACTGTGGTTTGAAACTAGTGAGACCGACAGCTTCAGAGACCTCTAAGACATAAAGCATGGAAATCGTTAGGAACATAATAATAAATATTCTTTTCAAGTTTACACCTGCCGAATCCTAGTAAAATCATATTTATATATTACCACATTTTATTAGTAATACAAACTTTGCGTAAAGCCGCTATTTTTTTTGAATAGCGGCTTTTGCAGTTTACTAGTAAAGCATGGTAGAATATGAAGCGAAGGAGGCGATTGTCGCGGAACAATTTTTTCAAATTGTAGTAGATTATATTGCACTTTGGGGTTATACCGGGATTGCTATCGGTATGGCGCTAGAAAGTGCGTGCATACCTGTACCTAGTGAACTCATTTTTGGTTTTGCAGGATATCTGGTCTATCTTGGCAGGCTGGATTTTACCATGAGTGTTGTCGCGGGGGTGACAGGCGGACTGATAGGCTCGATTGCTGCCTATCTGGTAGGGTTTTATGGTGGACAACCTTTTGTTACAAAGTATGGGAAGTACCTGTTCTTATCTAAAAAACATGTTGATACTGCTCAAAAGTGGTTTGACCGCTATGGGCTGAAGGCAACTTTTTTTAGCCGACTGTTACCTGTTGTCCGTACGTTTATTTCGCTGCCTGCTGGATTTGCCAAAGTGAATTTGGGTAAATTTATACTCTACACCTTGTTAGGTTCCATTCCTTGGACAGTAACTTTAATTTATGCTGGCCAAGTGCTGGGCGAAAATTGGCGAAAGTTGAATTCTATGGGCCATGAGGCCAGTCTGGTAGTTGTTGCTATGCTTGTAGCTGCTGCAGGATATTACTTCTGGAAGAACCGGACACAGTCTGACCAAAATTAGCATAATAGGCTGAATGCTGATTTTGAGGAAGGGATGAATAGCTCAGGATATGAAGCAACAAGACGAAACGAAACGTAAACTTAACCGTCTTCTTCAAGGTACGCTTGTGCTGACAGTTGCAGGCATTGTTGTGAAAGTTATTGGTTCGCTCAACTGGATTATTCTGTCACGCGTGTTGGGTGGGGAGGGAATCGGCCTCTATCAAATGGCCTTTCCTATCTATTTGTTAGCTCTTAGTCTGTCATCTGCCGGTATTCCGGTAGCAATTTCTATTATTACTGCCGAAAAGATAGCTTATCAAGATTATCGGGGAGCTAACCGGGTTTTTTACCTATCACTGGCTATGCTCACAGTGACAGGAATTGCTCTAAGCACGCTAGTTTACTTTGGTGCCGGTTGGCTGATTGAATATCGGGTTATTCGTGATCCCAGAGCATATTATGCATTGCTGGCGTTATCACCGGCTATTTTTTTAGTTACGTTACTCTCTAGTTTTCGTGGTTATCTTCAGGGCTGGCAAAATATGACTCCCACTGCTGTGTCCCAAATTGTGGAACAGTTATTTCGCGTGGGAGCCATGTTACTATTTGCAATTTGGCTGCTACCCCGAGGTATTGAATATGCTGCCGGTGGCGCAAGTATGGGCGCGGGTGCCGGAGCGGCAGCTGGACTCTGTGTGTTACTTTATTACTACTGGCGGTTGCGGATTAAATGCAAGCAAGGCTGCCAGGCAGAACCAATAAAGCAGAAACCGGAAGCTCCAGGCAGTATTGTGCGGCGGATTGCAGTTTTGGCATTGCCAGTCTCATTAGCTAGTATTATGCTGCCGCTGGTGGCTAATTTAGATCTTTTGATTGTGCCTGTCCGGTTGGAAGCAGCCGGGTATACTGTTGAGCGAGCTACCGAGTTATTTGGTTATTTGACAGGTATGGGGGTGCCGCTAGTTAATCTTGCGACAATTATTACAGCGGCGTTGGCAACCAGCATTGTACCTGCTGTGTCCGAAGCTAAGGCGCTGGGAAATATGGGGCAAATTCGTGAACGGGCGGCCTCAGCTATGCGACTTACCAATATTGTGACAATTCCCGCTGTTGCCGGACTGTGGGTACTGGGAACACCGATTGCTGCCTTTATATATCATGCACCCCAGGCAGGGGAGGTAGTGAAGGTACTTTCTTTTGGTGTGTACCTGTTAGGTATTCATCAGGTAACAACCGGGGTTTTACAGGGAATGGGTTATACCGTTTTGCCGGTAATCAACATGGGCATTGCAGCTGCTGTTAAAGTCTTGTTAAATTGGAATCTAACGGCTATGCCTAGTCTAGGGATACAGGGGGCTGGTTGGGCGACTAATGCCGATATTGGTGTTGCAGCGTTATTAAATTTATATTTTGTAATTAAATACACAGGCTTTTGCATGGATTGGCAGGGGCTGTGGAAAAGTGTCTTTGCTGCCATTATTATGGGAGCAAGTATTGATGTTATCTATCAATTTACGGTCAAAGGCGGGGTTAGTGATGCTGTCGCGACATTTGGGGTTATGTGTTTAGCGGCTATTATTTATGGTGCTGTT
>JAGGAA010000252.1 GCA_017889675.1 Bacillota bacterium
AATCCGTAAACTCGCTACGCTCAAACAGTACGGATTTCTTAACGGAATACCGCCCGGCTTTTCTCCTGCGGATCGCTTTTTCCGGCAAAGGCCGCGGGGCTACGGGAGTTACAAGGAGTTAGTTACTTATACTGCCAACCACACAATTTTCTTTCCAAATAATCAATACTACCAAATAGAATCAGCCCAATGGTGCTTAATACTACAATGCCCGAATACATTTCCAAATAGTTAACCCTGAGCCAGGCATCCATGATAAAATACCCCATCCCATACTGAGTTCCAAAGGTTTCGGTAAAAAAGAGCACCGATACAGCAGTAGCCATAGCCACCCGTAACGCTGTCAAAAATTTTGGCATAGACGCCGGAATGAGAATTTCCCGAAAAATATCAAGAAACCCGGCTCCCAGAGAATACAATGGGTAATAGGTTTCTTTGGGGATTGCTTTAACGCCATCCCTTACCGCAACAATTACCTGAAAAACAACGATTAAAAATATCATTAAAATCTTTGAAAATTCGTCTAAACCAAACAATAACATTACGACAGGCAACAGAGCAATTTTGGGTACCGGGTATGTTAAATAAACAAGGGGAGACAACAACCTGTCCCCTTTGGGGAAATACCCCATGCACAAACCAAGTGGAATACCAACAACCACAGCAAGCAAAACCCCGGCAACAATCCGCCATATACTATAAAGCCCATGAACGGCAATTTGCGACAGAAAAACATGGAATAAATTAACAAGCACAATCCCTGGCGCTGGAATAATGGGTAACTGCAACCAACTAGCGACAGCCTGCCACAGAGTGAGGAAAATTAGCATACCATAGATATACCAAACCCCGGCTCCTTTTTCTTTCATTTTGACCAATCCTCTTTTATTGTCTTTCGTAGCTCAAGACAGAGTTGAAAAAAATCTTGGTGATTGCGAATACCTTCTACTCCAAAAAGTGGATTATCAATTACTTTGCTAACTGTCCCAGGAGCAGCCGATAAAATCACAATTTTCCGGCCTAAATATACAGCCTCTTCCACATGATGGGTGACTAGAATAGTGGACACAGAATGCCTTCTCCAGACATCCAAAAACACATTCTGTATTTCTTCCCGAGTCATAGCATCCAGAGCGGAAAATGGCTCATCCATCAGTAACAAATCGGGATGTAACAAAAAAGCACGGGCTAATGCCACTCGCTGCTGCTGACCGCCGCTAAGTTCACCTGGATATCGGTATTCCAAACCGCCCAGCCCCAGAAGCTGCACCATCTCAGCAAGAGCATTGGCACAGTCCTTGGCATTTTTATTCTTAATCTTCACACCTAATCGAATATTATCTGCTATGTTTTTCCAAGGTAATAATCCATAGTTTTGCGGAATAAACCCAATCTTCTGTTGCTTAGGCATAATTGGTTGCCCATCAATTAGGACAGTGCCCGCAAAAGAGGTAATAATTCCGGCCAAGATCTTTAATAATGTTGATTTACCACAGCCTGAAGGACCAATAATAGCACATGTTTCCCCATCGGCAAGCTCCAGATTAATATCTGTAAGCACAGTCGTACAGACTCCACTAGATTCATAACCAATATTCAAGTCTTTAATCTGGATCATCGCTAACTACCTGACAAACCGGGTATCAACCAAGTCGGTATATTGATATTTCTGCTGAATAAGCTGCCTTGCCTGCATCCAGGCGATAACGTCATCAACATCTTTTTGCTGTGGTGCGGTTGCTTTTTTGTATTTTGGCAAGCTAAGTGCTGCTTTAACGTCTTTCGGAAAGCCTGCCTTTTCAATAACCATGTCAATATAGTTTTCCATCGGCTCGCGTTCCAAATAGTCTACCGCCTTGTTATAGGCTCGATACACGGCCTGAATTTCTTTCTCTTTTTCATTGACAGACTTCCGCGTAAATAGCATAACTCCGGGGTTAATGCCTAATTGTTCCGAACTACTTATTACTTTGCCGCCATTCTTAACAGCCACTGTTGCTAGCGGGTCTGGCAGAGTTGCTGCAGCAATCTTGTTATTTTGCAACATTTCTAAGCGTGCAGGAATCTGGGGAATAACGGTTTTGTTCATAGCAGTTGCAGCTAAGCCACCTTGTGCGGCTATCTGGTCAGTGACATACTCGATAATGGTATTTTTAGAAATAGCCACGTCTTTTCCCGTAAGTTCTTGAACAGACGTGGCAGTCTCGCTTTTATTCACAACCAACTTATAACTCCCGTTTGTTAAGGCAGTAATTACAGTATCAAAGCCGCCAGCCTTGGCAAAAGCCTCAGCCAATATATCAGAGATAGCACCATCCAGGTTACCGCTTTGCAATGCACTATCTCGTTCCATGGCACTTTTAAATGGTTTCAGGGTAACAGTTAACCCTTCTTCTTTAAAATATCCCTTCTCCTGGGCAATAATAAAGGGAATAGAATCTACGTCAGGCATAAGACCAATGGTAATATTCTGCAGCTGACCTTGCTTCTGCGCCGTATTTTCCTTTTTCTCATTAGCACATCCTGCTACTACAAGCAGCAGCAGCATAAACGTAATTAAGATAGCTTTTTTTTTCATTGTACAAACCTCATTTCCTATGAATAATTTGAAGACTGGGCTTGCTCTATATTTTGTTCGATTACACTCTTTCCGCTGCAATCTTAGCTTCAAAAACATCCGGTTCTGGTAGAGATTGCACACCCCACCATGGACTTAGGCTTTGTAATTCTTCTATCGAATACCGACCTGTAGCAACGCCAATTGTGTATGCTCCAATACCTTTACCACACGTGATGTCATGGGGAGTATCACCAATTACATAAATTTTATGCTGCCCGGGGTCACCCCAGTTTGAGTGCACTGTTGCCAGAGCGCTCTTGGCTATATCGTCTCTTTGCTCAAACTGCTCCGCAAACGCACTGCTATCAAAATCAAAATACCGATCCAACGCGAAGTACTTTAACTTTATTTGCGCACCCATTTTACTATTGCCTGTTAACAACAGCAGCTTGTAGTCTTCACGCTCATGAAGTCTTGCCAAGATGTTGGCTACCTCAGGTAGAACCAAACCTTTTCTGGCAGCTAGTTCGCGGGGAAGGAGTTCTTCATAACGCCGACATAAACTATCTATCTCAGTCTGCGTTGCTTCACGGCCGGAAGATACCTTAATAATTTGTCTTGCAATATAATTGTCGGTCATGCCAGCTGTGGCAATAGTATCAAAATCCACTGCTTCGCCCCAGAATTCTGTTGTTGCCTGCGCAAAAGCATATAAGCCAGCTTTGGCTGTTCTGATTAGTGTTCCATCAATATCCCAAAAAAGTATTTTCAACAAACATTCCCCTAACTATTTCTTATTTGTTTTTATGTATATCTTCCGCAGTAAAGAAGTTTGCAGACGCAGGTAGGTGATGCAGAAGTCTTTACCACGTTGTATATAGTACTGAACAAAATTATACTGACAAATGCTGTAACATACAAGTATTGACATAAATTAATAGAGGGAAGGTTTACCCCTTCCCTCTTACCTAAAGCCCATCCCTATAGCAGTCACTGTACTTGATACACACTAACCGTATACTACCTTGCTTGCCAACGGGAACAACTTAACGC
>JAGGAA010000253.1 GCA_017889675.1 Bacillota bacterium
CTTGCAGATATTTATAATACCTGTTTGGTATAACAAGGAGGGAACAATATGCTAAAAAAATTGGTTGGAAGATGTATTGATATCAACACACCCTATTGTCCCTGCCTGCTATCGGAAACTAATCATTGCACTGTTTGTAGTCACTTGAAAGGGGAAGAGGTATGTGATTGCAACTGGAGTGGAATGTGCATACTATATGAAAAACAGTGGCAATTGAAAAAAAATAAATGGGCCAGTGACGCTGATGCTCCAGTGCGTTTGGAAGCCGATACTGAGTTTGGCGTAAAACAAAAAATTTCTGAGGATACGTACCTATTAACAATTAAAGTCACTCCTGAACTTGCCCAGTCACTTGACAAATGTGGCTCTTTTGTTTTTTTGCGCCGGCCAATAGATCCACAATTTTATCACTTTCCTGTAGGTGTAATGAAGGTAATAGGGAACACTATTCAAGTAGTTATCGAAACGATTGGTCCCAAGTCTACACGTCTGCTAGAGAATGACAATAACCAAGTGTTAGTGCGTGGACCATATTATAATGGTATTTTTGGTCAGCCATGGATTGACAATATAGAGGCTGGTAAAATATTATTAATAGTTGGAGGTATAGGACAGTCGCCAGCTATAGCAGTAGCCCGGCAGCTGGTAAAAAAGAACAATAGTATTCAGGCTATTGTAGCTCCAGGAAAAATGGGTACAGTATTTATTTCCGGTGAACTTACCGAGCTTGGTATTAATGTTCAGGAAGTAGCCTCTATGCGTCAGCTGGGCATGCGCACTTTATCCGAGTATTTGGTCGATAGTCAAAAATGTCCTGAACTAATCGTCAGCGCTGGTCCTGATGACCAACATTATGGAATTATAGCTGCGCTGCACGCAGCCGGGGTTAATTTGCCGATGGCAGCGACTAATAATACTACGATGTGCTGCGGCGAAGGTATTTGTGGTAGTTGTGAACGCGTAATCAAGGACAATAAACGTGTGCGTACCTGTAAAGTCCAAATTGATTTTAACCAATTCATTCAAGAGTAAATATATTTTGAAAGTGGGAGTCGAAAGTACATGTTAGAACGTTTGCAGAAAGTAATTGCTCAAGCTGGAGTTGCTTCACGACGGGATGCCGAAGAACTCATTAAAGCAGGACGAGTAACAGTTAATGGCAAAGTAGTTACTGAACTTGGCACCAAGGTTGAGCCTAAACAGGCTCGGATCGCCGTTGATAATAAGCCGATAAAAGCCGAAAAGTATCTCTATATTTTACTTAACAAACCCAAAGGTATAATAACCGCCTTAGAAGATCCTCAAGGACGCAAAACAGTGGCCGATCTTGTTGCCGATATCCCGGAGAGAATTTATCCGGTGGGGAGACTAGATTATAACACTGAAGGATTACTTATTATGACCAATGACGGTGATTTGACAAATACGTTAACTCATCCAAGTCATGAAATTGAGAAAACGTATCTAGCCAAGGTTCAGGGGTATCCGCCTGAGGAGAAGCTTGATAAGCTGCGGGTAGGTATTAAACTAGAAGATGGCATGACTGCCCCGGCTAAAATTAATGTTATTGCTATAGACCGGGAAAAAGAGTTGACTACACTGGAGTTAGTTATCCACGAAGGGAAAAACCGGGAAATACGCCGCATGTGTGAAGCCATCGGTTATCCGGTGAAAAATCTCAAACGGATCAAAATTGCCTTCTTAACATTAGAAGGACTTCGCAGGGGGCAGTACCGCCAACTGCTCTCTGCGGAGGTGGAGGAATTAAAGAAACTGGGTAAGAAGCAAAACGACTAATTTTTCAACCCTTATTTTGGAGAATAAGGGTTTTTTGCTAAATGCAGTACAATACTAATTTTAAAGTGAGTGTGAAATATGAAGCATGTTCTTATCATCGGCGGCGGTGCCGCTGGCCTTATGGCCGCAGTCAGTGCTGCGCAACACGGTGCCAAGGTAACCATATTGGAAAAAATGAAAGATATTGGTCGCAAAATACTTATTACGGGAAAAGGTCGCTGTAATATTACAAATAACTGTGATGTTTCTGATCTAGTAAAAAATATGCCAGGAAATGGTTCCTTTTTGTATAGTGCCTTTCATGCCTTTAGTAATCTTGATAGTATTGAGTTTTTTAATCAGGCCGGCTTGCCCACAAAGGTCGAACGCGGCGGGCGTGTTTTCCCAGTCAGTGATCAAGCAAAAGATGTCATTAAAATATTTGCTAAAGAATTGTCCAAGCTCAATGTTGCGGTTAAAGTAGGGCAGCCTGTGAAAAAACTAATTATAGAAAGTGACCAAGCTGTTGGCGCTGCTACGTGTGATGCAGAGTATCGCGCTGATGCTGTAATTGTCACAACAGGCGGCGCGTCCTATCCAGGCACAGGTTCTTCTGGTGATGGCTATCGCTTGGCTCAGGCTATCGGGCATACCATTGTACCGCTCAAACCATCCTTGGTACCGTTGGAAGTCGCGGAAGAATGGATAACCGATCTGCAGGGACTATCACTTAAAAATGTTACAGCAACTGTTATATGTGACAGGAAAAAAGCGGCTGATGAATTTGGCGAGCTGTTATTTACCCACTACGGCTTGTCTGGACCAATAATTTTGTCCTTGAGCAAAAAGGTCGCAGAACTATTTATTGCTGCTCCTGAAAAAGAAGTAACAATAGAAATTAATCTTAAACCTGCACTTAGCACTGAGATTTTGGACAAGCGGTTGCAGCGCGATTTTACCAAATTTGCCAAAAAACAACTTAAAAATTCCTTGCATGAATTGTTGCCAGCTAAACTAATTCCTGTCGTTATTGATTTGGCATTTATTGACCAAGATAAATTTGTCCATCAGATTACTAAAGAAGAACGCGCTCGTTTATTGGAAATTTTACAGCATCTAACATTTACAATTTCCCAAACCAGGCCAGTCGCGGAAGCTATTGTAACCGCAGGTGGTGTCAGCACCAAAGAAATAGATGCTCGTACTATGGAGTCTAAACTGGTCAAAGAACTTTTTTTTGCAGGAGAAGTCATCGACGTAGATGGTTACACTGGTGGTTTTAATTTGCAAGCAGCCTTTTCTACTGGTTATGTGGCCGGCAAATATGCTGCAACTGAATACTAACATCAAACTTCACTAGGGGGGAGTCTTATGGAACACCGGAATAACAGGTTTCGTCGCAAATACTTTGCTGTTATTGATCGCCTGCTTATCAGACTGGCGGCAATTGCTGTTATCCTGTTATTCGTTGTGCAAGCTTTCCTCTTACATGCTGAAACCCGGAAATACTTATCCCTAGTAGATAATCTGGAAGGTGAACAGATTACGGCGCCTACGACTATGTATGCTGCTGATATTTCCCGGGTTGCTTCTATTAAACTGACCACAATTGATCAAGTTATCGCTAAATCCATACGGTCCTTACGTTTTGGTCAAAGTATTACCATCCGCATGATTACTCCGTTGGCTAATAGGAGAGATGCTTTGCTTACAGTAAATGGTCAAGCGGTCGGTAATTTCTCCAGGGGAGAAGTCGAAGTTACTGTATATGATGGTGATTATATTGAAATTGACGCTGCCAAGCTGACGAAGCCTGCTCAGTTTATTATTGATATTAGCATACTTTGTCTTTCCCCCAGGATGAGTTACGGAAATTTGCCAACAACTGCTAAAGATTAGAGGATATTTTTATTAGGCAGGGAATTATAAAATAATATATTTTGGTATATTTGTGGAGGCCTATTATGATTATTCTGATGAATGCAGCTACTACCGAGCAAGTAAACCGGGTATTAGACAAGCTTCGTCAATTAGGATTAGATGGTCATTTGATAACGGGCTTGAATAATAAAATTATTACAGCCAACGGTGACCTATCTGCCTGTAACCCCGAGCTATACGAAAGAATGCCGGGTGTCGATAAAGTTCTGATTGTCGAAACCCCTTACAAATTGGCCAGCAGAGAATTTCAACAAAAAAATACGGTTGTTACAGTTGACAAGGTTAGTTTTGGTGGGAAATCGATCCCAATTATTGCTGGACCATGTGCGATTGAA